>DASZZL010000196.1:0-2113 GCA_035545035.1 Pyrinomonadaceae bacterium | reverse complement strand
GTGTTTTCATTTGTTGAGTCCAGGCTGCCGAATGCCAGCAGTAGAAAGACTCCTAACCCGGCCAGCGAAAGCAAAGTTCTTTTCAGTTGCTGATTCATTTAGGCTCCTTTTGCGGTTTAGTTTGGAGACGACAAGAAACGCTATCGCGGCGGCGAAGAGATAAAAGAGAAAGTCCGTCAAATCGAAGGTGCCCGGAACTAAGCGAGCGAGTTGGCCCAGCTCGCTGCCCGCGCCGAGCAAGAGTCCCACTGACAGCCAGCCGGTTTTGACTGGCGATGACGGTGATCCCCACCAGATGTGCGTCATGAAAGCCGTGAGCGCGTAAATCCATAACCCGTCAGGCAAAGAATAGACGAACCAATCGGGCAAGCTCTGGCGTGCTGAGGTTGTTGCAAGTCGTAACTGCAGGACGAGCGGTTCAACGCCAAGGACGCGAAACCATTTGAACATTAGCAAAGCAGGATCGCGCCAGCAGATGTACACGAGCCCGCCAATCAAGATCGGCAGCAGCACGTGCAGCGATAGGAATGAGAGTTTGATTCTCATCGACTTCAGGCTTGGGCCACAGCAAAGCCAGCATCCAGCGCCGCGATCACGAACTCATGGCGCTCATCACGATTGCAATCACCGCTATAAGCACAATCACAGCAACGATGGCCAGCCCGATGATCCACGCGAGCTTATTGGTGCTCGTTACGCCCATCTGCTTCTGGGCTTCCTTCGGGTTTAGGTGCAACAAGCTTGCGTCGGGCCGCTTCTGTTGCAGTGCCCCTATGAAGTCTTGAAAAGACTGGTCCGTCTGCCGAACATACAGCTTCTTCGACTTGGTCTTTCCTGCTTCATCCCAGGCCACAATCAACTCAGCGTCGTACGTGTTTACCTGGTTGTAAACGGGCGACACACAGAAGTAGCGCAGCGATGAAAGCGGAATCTCGAGGTTCTGCATGGATCCGCGCGATACGAATCTGTCGTCGGTCAGCGATAGATTCAGTTTGGTCATGCCGAAGCTCAGCGTATGAGTGATTGGTTCAGTCATCATTTTCCTCCTCTAATAAATGTGGCTCATAGTTGAGGCACTTCAACTGCCCTCGTTATTTCGCGAGCGTTCTTCAGTTGTAAGATTCCGTTGGCGATAACGAAGAGACCAACCGCCAATCCTGGCCCATAACACTTGATGCCAATCTCAGCAGCGCCCATCACGACGAGTATCATTGCCATAGTCAGCACGGCCCCGATAGCAATACGAATGAAACCACTACGGCGCCGTTGGCCCGCCGCCTCCAGAAACAGGCTTTTGATATCCGGGTACGTGAGACCTTGCTTCTTCAGGTCGCGCGCTACGGCCTCAGGAAATTCGCCTGACTTCAATCGTTTTAGTCCGGCGCTGCGCAGTTCGGTTGTTTCCACTTGTCGACTCCTCTCGAGTAAGGGCGATGCCCGAAAGCGTTCTAACGCGCCGTCCACCTCGTGCCGTCCTGGAAAACTACTTCCTTCAGCGAGCACTCGGCTTTGGTCGCGCCCGGATCCAACGGTGTTTGAGCTTCGTAAGTCTTGCCCTTTTCGATCGGCTGCTGAGTCGAGTGGACTATGTTCTGCCACGCGACCGTGGTTTGCTCCACTACCTTCCCCCCGGCGTCGGTTTCTTTCAGAGCAAGATGGACCTCCTCGATGGGCTTGTCGGTGTTCACCTTGATCTTGTACGAGATGCTCGTCTTGTCGGGCGTTATCCCGCCGTAGATGAATTCAACCGGCGCCCCGCTGGTTGATTCGGAAGTTGCTTTCGAGCTTTCAGCCTTTGCGGGCGTTGATTGCGTGGCCGCAGTCGATTGCGAGTTGCTGGATTCAGAAGGTTGTTTGTTGCCGCATGCAGAACAAAGTGCGGCAGCCAAAATCAACGCGATGTAAATCTTCATGTGGCTTCTCCTTTTCGAGCAGAGTTTTCAGTTCAAGAAGTTCCCTTAGCTACTCGATCGTGATCTTCAACCTGAACGGAGACGCTACCCGGCTATCAGTGAAGACGAGAATGCGGTAGTCGCCAGTGTCGGGCAATGTGTCTGACCATTCGGTCGCGCCGTTGGCCATCGTCTGGCCATCCTTGTCTTTCGGCCCCGAG
>DASZZL010000195.1:0-13315 GCA_035545035.1 Pyrinomonadaceae bacterium | reverse complement strand
CCTCGATCCACCCCTCGATCTTGTCCCCGTCATGGGATCGCACTCGATACCAGCGCTCCCTCTTGCTATTGTCGCTCGGATCAGGAATATCGACCGAGTCAAGAATGTCAATCACGTCGCCACGGTTTACTTCGAGCAAGTCGGCCGCAACCACTGCCGTCGAGCTTCGTATCTGCGCGCTGCGAGCGACAACCACTCCAGTGTTGCTGTGACTAGCGATCGCGCTGCACCCGCTCAGGCACAATCCTGCGAACAACAACGATAGCGAAACTAATGAGACGGCCTTCAATACCTCGCTTGGCATTCGGACCCTGGAATTGTTATGAAGATTCAGCATGGTTTCTTTCGAACGTCCTCAATCTTGGCGCGGCGAACGTGCGCGGTTATTGTAACCCAACTCGCGCAGCAAATCGCCTTGCTGGCGAGTTAGCGATTCGCTGACGCTGACCCGTGTTCGCAGGCCCAGGCGTTCGATTTGCAGACCAAAAGGCGCCAAGTGCGCGGGCAAGTCAATCGCTACCGCGCGACGGATGAAAGACTCGGCGAAACCTGGCATACCGGGGGCATTGCTAAGCGCGGTTATCGCGGCATCGTTGCCGTCTTTTCTTCGCTCAGCTTCCGCGGCGACTCCTTCTGCGGAACGATGTTGACGAAAAATCTCCCGATACACATCATCGAGCGAACGCTTGCCGTGACTCAGACTCCGCAACTTCAGATCGTAAAGAAACGCGACCAGCATACTCTTCTGGTAAACGAAAGACTCTCCGCCGACCCAGCGCCTTTGCGAAGCCTCAACGAGCGACAAGCGATCGTGATCAACTCCGGCCGAATAAGCATCGTAGGCGCGAGCGATTGCATTCAGAAACTCCTGGAACGTCAGCAGCCCCAGGCGAACCGCAGTTCGCGCCGCTTGATAGACCGTGAATCCTTCATAGAACCAATCGTAGTCACCCTCGAGCGCTAACGCATTCGGCACCCAGAGATGAAACAGCTCGTGCGTTAGGGGCACACTCAACTGCAACAGCGCTGCCGTCTTTGACGGAAGCTTTCCCATTAACAGCGCAACCGTCGATCCGCGAGTCTCTGCGCTCCATTTGCTCGCGGCGACAGTTTGTGGGAAAGGAATGAGGATTAGAGTTCCCTGCGTCGAAGGCATTGCTCCGAACACTTCATGGTGTGCTTTGAGCACGTTGCCCGCCATCTCGAGAGCGTCCCGATCCGCGAATGCCCATTCGCCATCGGTGACGAGACCGAACGTCATGCCCGAGGTCGTTATATGAGAGCTGCGAAGATGAGTTCCTACTACGAACACCGCCCGCTCGGCATCTGCGACTTCGAATTCGCCCAGCGCGTTCTCTTTCTCGTTGGAATAGACTGCGCAAAAATCCGGCAGCTTAAATCGGACTGTCGCGCCTTCACGGCCGCTGTTCGTGCTTTCGCCAGTAGCAGCTTGCGATTGAAAGACCGGCAGCAGATCCGCGAGCATCAATAGCCCGCGCTCCTCGCTGAGCCACGAGACGCGCGCGGCATCCGACGCTCGCGCCGGCGGAGCGAGACTAACTTCGTAGCGAAATTTAGCAGCGGCCGTCGCGGCTTCGAATTGACCCGGTGCGATCTTGTGAACCGGAATCTCAGCGTCGGCCGGGTCGAAAACCTTCAGCGCTTCGAATCTGCCTCCCAGCTCCGAAACGCCGGCGTAGTCATTGCGGAAGGACCAACTCTTGGTCGCCGCACGGTTGCCCTCGATCACTACTCGACCAGGCGATCCGGGAATGACGCGGACTGTTACGTTGACTTGCTGGGCCCTGCCGACGGAGGCAAAGCAACACAACAACAGCGCGCCGCACGCGACAGTCACCCGTCGTCGAGAAGCTGTCGAAGCGCGTCGAGAACTGCGGAAAAGTTGGATTGACGTGCCGTGCATGGCTGACCACATTACAGCGTTAGTCTAGCATCAAACTGAGACCGGGTAAGCGAATCCAATTCCTTTTGCACAATCCATAGCGGCACGCACTTTGTCACTCCGCGTGCGTTTCAGGTGCAGGCGGGGGTGACGTGCTAGCTTTGATTTGGGGCGCGAGGTTGGCTTTATGGCATCCTCGCGCCTAGCCATTGACAGGCCCCGCAAGCCTCACTAGAATTACGGCTTAAGTTAAGAGGTTTTCCTTTCACTGAGGAAGCGACAATGAGTCTCGTTAAGATCATCGTCATTACCGTCCTGATAATACTCAGCATTCTGCTCTTCGGGCGCTTTCTGTTTTAGCCCGATTAGCAGCATGGCCTGCCACGACCCGCACAAAAAACGCGGCCCGCGATCCCCTCTGCGTCTATTCGCAGCCTTCGCTTTTGTGTTGTCGGTAACCACGACTTCGATCACAGCTTCAGCGCAGGAACCGGATGAAGTCATACGCGTCCGCACCGACCTCGTGACTATCCCGGTGATCGTAACCGACTCGCGCGCCCGCCGCATTCCGAATTTGAAGACGGACGACTTCGTCCTCGCTGACGACAATCGCGCCGCCAGAATCGATTATTTCGCATCGGGAACCGAACGCGTAGCAATGATCTTTGCTTTGGACGCCTCGGGCAGCGGACGTGAGATATTCGCGCAACAGCGCGAAGCTGCACTCGCTCTCTTTTCACGCTTCGGACACGGCTCGCGGGTCGCGGTCTTACACTTTGCAGACTTCGTGCGCTTGTCCGTTCCCTTCACTACCGACTCTGGAGCGGCTCAAGAGTCGTTTAACTCTGAGGCGAAAGCGAGTAGCGGAACAGCCATCTTCGACGGTGCGGCGGCGGCGGTCCGCTCTTTCGACGGCAGCGGAGGATTCTCGATGGAGCGCCGGATCGTGCTTCTGATGAGCGACGGGCTGGATACGATCAGCTCCACGAAATACGCGGACGTTGTCACCGCAGCGCGCGCTCGCGGCGTTTCATTCTACGTCATTCATTTTCTGCTATTCGCGCCGCGTGACGGAAAACTTGCGCCTCGTCCCACATCGAAAGGCTTCCGCGAATTAGCAGAACAGACCGGCGGGCGTTACTTCAGAATTGGCGACGCGAAATCCTCTCTTGACCCGCGCACCCATTACGATCTCGCTCCAGTGTTTCAAGCGATTGAGGATGACTTGCGAGGTCAATACGTACTAGGTTTCTATCCCGGCGAAGCTGCGCGCGATGGCCAAATGCATTCGGTTACAGTTAATCTTGCAAACCGAAGCCGCAAGCTTAGAGTCAATCAGCTAAGAACGAGCTATAACCTGAAGCAATAACCGAATGAATGCATCGAATGAGCCTGGTTTGGTAAAGATTCGCCGCGCGCTCATCAGCGTCTCGGACAAGACTGCCATCGTGGAATTCGCGCGCAACCTGAAGAGCTTCGGCGTCGAAATCATCAGCACTGGCGGCACGGCAAAGACTCTGCGTGACGCCGGCATCGAAGTGCGCGACGTCTCAGACGTCACCGGCTTTCCCGAGATGATGGACGGCCGCATCAAGACTTTGCATCCGAGCATTCACGGCGCCTTGCTCGGATTGCGCGACAATCCCGAGCACGTCGCCGCGATGCGTGAACACAACATCGAACCGATCGATATGGTCGTCATCAATCTCTATCCATTCGAGGAAACGATTGCGCGCAACGGCGTCACGCTCGAAGAAGCGATCGAGCAAATCGACATCGGCGGTCCGGCGATGATTCGATCGGCGGCGAAGAATGCGCAAGACGTGGCCGTAATCGTGCGGGCAGAAGATTACGAGCTAGTCGTTGAGGAAATGAAGAACTACGACGGTTCTTTATCAATCGCTACTAGAAAGCGGCTCGCGCTGGAAGCCTTCGGAAGGACAGCACGATACGACATGATGGTCAGTGCATATCTGGCTCAGGATCGCTCGCGTAAAGGTGAAACAATCGACACGGGAGGGATAGGCATAAGCATAGGCTCGAGCGGCGGGCATAGTTCCTTCGCCCGACCGAGCGCTGATATTAACGAAGAATACTCCATCGAAACTTTTCACGGTATTTTGCCGAGTAGCGCGCAGTGGACAATTAGCAACGCAGCAAATCTGAGATACGGCGAGAACCCGCATCAGGTTGCGGCTCTTTACCTCACGGGTCTGCGGCCCGGCATTGCGAATGCCGAACTTCTTTCCGGCAAGGAAATGTCCTTCAACAACTACGTCGATGCTGACGCCGCCTGGCAACTTGTTTGTGATTTCGAGGATCTGGCCTGCGCCATTATCAAGCACACAAATCCGGCCGGCGTGGCGTTGGGCTCGACGAATGAAGAAGCCTACCGTCGCGCGCTCGCCTGCGATCCTGTTTCAGCTTTCGGCGGCATCGTCGCTTTCAATCGCGGCGTCGATGAAGCCGCCGCGCGGGCGGTTACCGAAATCTTCGTGGAGGTTATTGTCGCTCCCGATTATGAAACCACAGCCCTTGACGTGCTGAAGACGAAGAAGAATCTGCGCGTCTTGTGCACCGGCGAACCTAAAGCTTCCGAAGGCCTCGAATACAAACAAATCTCCGGCGGGATGCTCGTGCAGACACGCGACACGCATCGTTTAAAGCGCGAAGACCTGAAGGTCGTCACCAAGCGCGCGCCATCTGAGAAGGAGATCGACGATCTGCTTTTCGCCTGGACTGTCTGCAAGCACACCAAGTCGAACGCAATCGTTTACGCTCGCGACAAGCAAACCGTCGGTGTCGGCGCCGGTCAGATGTCGCGTGTCGATTCAGTGAAGATTGGCGCGATGCGCGCGCAGTTGCTAATCGAAGGGTCCGTGTTGGCATCAGACGCCTTCTTCCCTTTTCGTGACGGTGTTGACGAAGCCGCGAAGCATGGAATCACGGCGGTGATTCAGCCGGGCGGTTCCGTGCGCGACGAAGAAGTTATCGCTGCGGCGGATGAGTACAGCCTGGCGATGGTCTTCACCGGCATAAGACATTTCAAACACTAGCTGGGAGCGCGGCGCCATATGAGGTCAGTACCGCCTGCGTGAGCGGGCGGGTCAACCACTCACCTAAATCGCACCAAACACCTGGATCCACCCGCTGACGCGGGTGGTACTGACCTCGGGACGAGCAGCCCGCAGCTCCCGGCATCCGCTTGCTCTTCGCCTAAACTTATTTGATACTTCGGGCGTAAATCTCAGAAGATGCCCGACGAAGAGAAATCAGCAATCGAAAGCAAACGGAAATCAATTCGCTGCCGTTACTGCGGCCAGCGCAATCAAGTGCGCGACAAAAAGGGCGGCGACGCACGTTGCGGACGCTGCCGGCTGTTGCTCTCCGCAGAGCCGCACAAGAAATTCACCGCGCTCGACAAGGACCAGTACATTCATCCGGCCGACCGGCGCGCGCTCGCGGCGCTGCGCGCAATTCCCGGCATCGATACAGCGCTGAAGAAACTACTCGAACTTACGGGCGAATCCGCGATCCGCGTCATCTTCACGGCCAGCGCGGTGAAGGTCACGCCCAAGCAATGTCCTGATCTGCACGCGAAGCTTCAAATCGCCTGCTCGACGCTCGGAGTGGAAGAGCCGGACCTGTTTGTGCAACAGAGTCCGATTCCGAATGCCTTCACCGGTGGCGTCAAGCGTCCGGTCATCGTTCTCTATTCTGCTCTGCTCGAGCGTCTGACGGATGAAGAAGTTTTGGCGGTGGTCGCGCACGAAGTCGGTCACATCCACGCCGAGCACGTTCTCTATCTGACTGCCGCGCGCCTGATTGAGCTGGCTGCGAATGCCGCGATTATCGCCGCGCCGCTGGCAATGCTGATCAAGCAACTCATGTCTTTGACGATGCGCTATGCTCTCCTCGCGTGGGCGCGCCGCGCCGAGCTGTCCTGCGATCGCGCCGGCCTGCTCGTGACACAAGATCAGCACGTCGTCGGCCGCACGTTGATGAAACTCGCCGGCGGCACGTTCGCATCGAAGGTTGATTACGAACAGTTTCTCGAACAGGGGCGCGATTTTCAAAAGAACTACGACGAAAAAGCGCTGGATCGTTTCTGGGCCGACATCGTCACCGCCGGCTTGTCGCATCCCTTCCCTGTCTGGCGTGTGTCTGAAGTTTTGAAGTGGGTCGAGAGCGGCGAGTACAAGGCACTGATGAATGCGCCGGAAAGCGCGGCGGCGTGACGGACATCTTCTTTGAGACAGGGCGTTTCCAAATCGAGAATCCCGACACTCTTAGCGGCCTTCTACGCGTTGAGCTTTGCTGTGGCGCTTTACCTTGACTCGATCACGCAGGGAATGGGTCCCTGGGGATTCTTTGTTATTCTGCTAACGTACCCATGGTCAGTGCTGCTTATGTTCTTCGCGGCATGGTCGATGGCACATAGCGGTTATCCGTTTGATTACTATTTTATCCCGTGCGCATTGATAAATGTCGTCGGTCTCTTCCTGCTCGCGAAATGGGCGATCCGACGACCCAAGTAATACAATTCTGTGAGCCCGCTTTAGCCGGCGACAGAGGCCCCTTGGCTTACGATTGTCTGTCGCCCGCTAAAGCGGGCTTGATCAATTTTTCGTTCCTGACCCAGGGTTACGCTCGCTTCGCTCGCTCACCCTGGGCTACACTCTTCCGCCTGCTCCGCAGGCTCGTTGACGATTTCATCTAATGATCTCAGGCTGAAAACGCGAGTCACAAGCCTATGCTACAAAACAAACACGGAATTATTTTCGGTGTCGCCAATAAGCGCTCAATCGCCTGGGCCACGGCGCAGGCGCTGCATGAAGCGGGCGCGCGACTCGCGTTTGCTTACCAGGGCGACCGGCTAAAAGAAAACGTCGAGAGCTTGACGAAAGCGGAGATGCCGGATTCGCCGCTGCTGTCGTGCGATGTCACGAAGCAGGAAGAAGTCGACGAAACCTTTAAGCGGCTGGCGCCGGAATTTGGCCGCCTCGACTTTCTGATTCACAGCATCGCCTTCGCGCCGCGCGAAGCGCTTGAAGGCGAATATATGAAGGTTGAACGCGATGCTTTCGCGATGGCTTTAGAAATTAGCGCCTACTCGTTGACGCAACTGGCGCGCGCGGCGGCGCCGTTGATGACCGAAGGCGGCAGCATCGTGACGATGACTTTTCACGGCGCCGAAAAAGTCTATCAAGGCTATAACGTGATGGGTGTCGCCAAAGCCGCGTTGGAATCCAGCGTGCGCTATCTCGCCGCCGATCTCGGCCCGCGCAACATTCGTGTCAATGCCATCAGTGCCGGGCCTATTCAAACTCTTTCCGCGCGCGGGGTTTCCGGCTTGAGCACAATGCTGAAGCATCACGCGGAGCGCGCTCCCTTGCATCGCAACGTCGAGGCGCGCGAGGTCGGCAACACCGCGCTGTTTCTTTGCAGCCCGCTTTCGTCCGGCATCACTGGCGAGACGATCTACGTGGACTGCGGCTATAACATCATGGGCCTTTGATCCGTTTCAGGTTTCAGGTTTCAGGTTTCAAGTTAAATGAACGAAGACGAATTCGACAAGACTCCACCCGGCGGGACGCAGGACGAGCGGCTGCTGGAAACGCCGCACGCCGATGAGTTTCTGCACACCGACACGTGGCGCGTGTTTCGCATCATGGGCGAGTTCGTCCAGGGCTTTGAAGACCTGGCGCGCATTAAGAACGGCGTCGCGATCTTCGGTTCGGCGCGCACACAGCCCGACGATCCGGAATACAAAGCGGCGCACGAGACCGCGGCGCTCTTGGCGCGCGCGGGCTTTTCAGTGATCACAGGCGGCGGTCCTGGAATCATGGAAGCCGCCAATCGCGGCGCCTTCGAAGCCGGCGGCACTTCGGTCGGCTGCAACATCGAACTCCCGCACGAGCAGGGCTCGAATGCTTACCTCACGCTCTCGCTCAAGTTCAAATACTTCTTCGTCCGCAAAATGATGTTCGTGAAATACAGCGACGCGTTCATCATTTTTCCAGGCGGCTTTGGCACGATGGACGAGCTGTTTGAGGCGCTAACGTTGATTCAAACGCACAAGATTCACAACTTCCCCGTAGTCCTTTACGGCTCGCAGTATTGGAAAGGAATGCTTGAGTGGTTGCGAGGGCCGATGCTGGGCGAAGCAAAAATTGTAGAAGACGACCTCAAGCGTCTGCACTTGACCGATTCACCATCAGAGATCGTTGAGATTGTTTCGCGCTTTCACAGCGCGCTCCGGAAGAATGGCTAAGCAGACACATCAATCAACCATTTCAGGTAAGGTTCTGAGGCAGCGGTGATCGGCACGGCAATAATCTCCGGCGTCTCGTAACTGTGCATCGCGCGAACTTGGCTCTCTAATTCATCGAATCGCGATCGCGTAGTCTTCGCCAAAAGTAGAATCTCTTTCTCACGCTGCACTTCGCCCTGCCAGCGATAGACCGATTCAATTTCAGGCAGGATCTGAACGCAGGCTGCCAGTCGCGCGCCGACCAGCATCTCCGCGATGCGGCTCGCTTCGTCCTGGTTCGCGGCCGTCATCAGGACGACGATCGCTTCGGATGAATCCATATCGACGGTTAGGTAGCACAGCCTTCAGTCTGTGATCATCCAGCGACGAACGCAGACCGACGTCTGCGCCTATGCTGATTCTTCTTCGTCGTCTTCAGACGCCGGGCCGGTCAAAGGCGAAGTGTCGTCGCCAAAGAAAGAGGCGTAAAGCTCCCGCGCCCGATCGAGGTCGCGCTCATCGACGAGCACCTGCGCGCCGGGCGCCATCACCGAAAACAACGGCGAGAATTGATCCGACGCTCCCGATTGAACGACCGCGCGAATCCCGTTCTGCCGCAAGATGTCGTTCACCATTTCGGCTTCGGCCGGTGAAGACAAAGTGTGCAACGTCACGAAGCGCGCATCGCTGCTGTCGCTCGCACCGTTTTCCACTGCCAGGCGCTCCACCAACTCGGCGCCGTCGTCAGCACAGCGCGTTATGCCAGGTTCGTATTCAGCTTCGCAGGTTGGACAGAACATGATCTTCAGTTCCAAGTTTCAAGTTTCAAGTTTCAGGCTCACGTTGTCGGCTTCAGGAATTCCCACTGCGTTTGGAACATCAACACCAAAAAGGTAAGTTAACCTGAAACTTGAGACTTGAAACCTGAAACTCTCTGTTCGAACGGAATCTCTTCAAAATGCGTGAACCGTTTGAAGTCACGAAAGCGCTGGTTGATTTCATCGTGCGTCAGACGCTGCACCCGTTCGGTGCCAAACTCTTCGACGTTGAATGACGCCATCACCGAGCCAAAGATCATCGCGCGGCGCAACGCGGCTTCGTCCAGCCTGTCCTGGCTCGCCAAGTATCCCATCAGGCCGCCGGCGAAAGTATCGCCTGCGCCGGTCGGATCGAAAACGGCCTCGAGCGGATAAGCCGGAATCGCGAAGTAGCTTTCTTTCGTGAACATCGCCGCGCCGTACTCGCCGCGCTTCACAATCAATGTGCTCGGCCCCCACGAGAGAATCTTGCGGGCCGCCTTGATCAAGTTAGGCTCCACCGCCATTTGCCGCGCTTCCGCGTCGTTGATGATGACGAGATCCACGACTTCGATTGTTTTCTGCAACGAATCGCGAGTGGTCTCGATCCACAAATTCATCGTATCGAGCGCGACCAGCTCAGCTTCTGGAATCTGTTCACGCACGCCGCGCTGCAACTCAGGCTGAATGTTGCCGAGAAAAACCAGCCGTGACTTCTTTGAGCTTTCGGAAACCTTCGGCTCGAAACCAGCGAAGACATTTAGCTGCGTTTCCAGCGTGTGCGCGACGTTCAAGTCGTATTCATAACGGCCACGCCACAGGAAAGTCTTCCCGTCGGGGACGACTTCCAGGTCGGTCGTGTCGACGTTGTGGCGAGCAAACACGTCCTGGTCGGCCTGGCCAAAGTCGCCGCCGACAACCGCGACGACGCGCACATCGGTGAAAAAGCTGGCGGAGATCGAGAAATGCGACGCGGACCCTCCCAGCATGCGATCGCGTTTGCCAAACGGCGTTTCGACCGCATCAAAAGCGACTGAACCTACGACGAGTAAAGACATGTTTTATGTTTTAAGTTTTAAGTTTTAAGTTTTAAGTTTTGAATGTTTGAATTTTGACTCTTAACTGCTCACTGCTCACCGCTCACTGCTCACTGCCCTTCGCCTTCGGCCCGCCGAGCGACTTCAGATCTTCGAGCCCGGCAGCCTTAAACCTACTATCGGGATAGTCGTTCACCAACTGTGACAAATAACCGCGGGCCAGCTCACGAAATTCCTCTGGCTTCAAAGTTCGTTTGGTAGAACCTTCGTAAATAAAGTAGGTGGACGGGCTCTGCTTGCCCTTGCTGTCCGCGAGATTGACGCTGCTCTCGCCGGCCATGAACAGCACCTCGTCGATCTTCGCGAAGGCCGGATTCCCAGCGATAATCTCTTCGCAACGCTGCAAGGCGGCTACGTAGGCTTTCTTCACCTTGAAGTAATGCCGCGCCACCTCCAGATTGTGCATCGAGTCTTTCTCCAAATCCGGGTCGCGAATTACTCCCGGCCCTTGCTTTGAACTGCCTTGCGCTCGGGCCAGCGGCGCTGCAACAAACAAAGCCAGCAAACAAATCATGATCAGACGACAAGCGTTCTTCATACCTTCACTCCATCAACTCTCAAACTTTGAACTCCGAACTCTTAACACCGAACTATTTTCGGTACTTTCCAATGATGGCATCGAGCCTACGCGTGGTTGCTTGAGGCCACAAATCCGGCGCCGTAAAAATCGCATTCTTCAACGCTGAACCACACTTGCATTCGCGCTTACGGCTACTCAAAAGCTTCACGGCTTCACGCATGATTACCTGCGCGTTGCGTACATTCTTGTTCAAATATTCGATGACAGTTTCCACGGTCACGGCATCGTGGCCGGGATGCCAGCAGTCGTAATCCGTGACCAGCGCCAGCGTCGCGTAACAAATTTCAGCTTCACGCGCGAGCTTCGCCTCCTGCAAATTCGTCATGCCGATCACGTCCATGCCCCACGAGCGATACACATTCGACTCAGCCACGGTCGAGAACGCCGGCCCTTCCATGCAAATGTAAGTGCCGCCGCGATGCGCTTTCACCTCGGCAGCCTTGCAGGATGCTTCCAGTACATCACCGAGATCGCCGCAGACCGGATGCGCAAAGGCGACGTGCGCGACGATGCCTTCGCCAAAGAAAGTTGACTCTCGCGCCCGCGCGCGGGTGCGGTCAAAAAACTGATCCGGAATCACCATGTCGAGCGGCGCATACTTCTCCTGCAAAGAACCGACAGCCGAAGCGGACAAGATGCGCTCGACACCCAACAACTTCATGCCGTAGATGTTCGCGCGAAAAGGAATTTCGGTCGGCGTGAAGCGATGACCGCGACCGTGACGAGGCAAAAACGCAACGCGCTGGCCTTCGAGTGTGCCGACAATGAATTTATCAGACGGACTCCCGAACGGAGTCTGAATCTCGATCTCGTCGATCTCCGTCAACTCCGGCATCTGATAGAGCCCGCTGCCGCCGATGATCCCAATCCTTGCTGCTGTCATTATGCGTAGATTAGCCGACCTCTTGGTTCCGGTATCGCGCGGCCCAATTCTCGTGCAGTCTCAAGCCACTCTTGAATTATGACTTCAGCATTAGTCAAGGCCTCATGATAGGTCGCACCATCAGCCATGCATCCCGCCAACTCAGGGACCTCGGCGACAAAGGCTTCATCGTCTTCGCTCCAATAGATGATAACCTCATACTTGCTCATACACTTCCTCCCAGGCGATACTTTACGATCACACGTCGCACCTGTCTAACTTGATAAACCTTTGCCTTGGCACCTTTAGGTTGCAGGTTCAGGATCTCTTCAATTCCCTCTCGAGTGAGAATGTGATGACTCCCACGAGTGCGCTCTTCGAAACCAAGACGTCGCAGCAGGCTGAGCAAATCGTTGAAGTTTACATTTGCATCAGACCGCCCGCTAAGGATTTGTTCGAGCAGCTTCTATTTTTGACTCATGCGAATCTTTGAATGTTACGGGTTGAAATTTTCCATCGTCTTCCACGATTCGACACAACGCCTGATCCAGATCGTGATAAAACAGACACGTCCAATTCTCGCGAGCTGCCTGCGGCAACAGTTTCTTCTTCGCTTCGAGCGTTTCTACCGGATAAAGATCGTAGCCCATGATCCACGCAAACCGCACGTGCGCTCGCGTCGGCACCAGATCGGCAAACCCAAAAAGCGTCTGACCGCCACGGTCCAAACACCAGCATTGCATCGATCGATTGTGGCCCGGATGGTTTTCCATGCGGAGACCGGGCACTACTTCATAGTTTCCTTCTTTCAACTCGAGCTGTCCGCAAGAATGAACGGGCTGCCAGTTTTCCGGCAAATAACTCGCTCGATCACGCTCGCTCGGCTGCTCGGCATGATCGAACTCAGCTTGGGAAACGAAGTATCGCGCATTCGGAAAGGCCGGAACGGCCCGGCCACTGGCATCAAGCTTGGTGTTCCCGCCCGCATGATCAAAATGCAGATGAGTATTGACGACAATCGTTATTTCTTCCGCTGCGACTCCCGCGATCGCACGCAGCGATTCACCAAACGGTCGCTCGCGGATAATGCCGTACATCTCAACTTGTTTGGGAGGCCATTTCTCGCCGATGCCTGTCTCGATCAGAATCTTCTCTGCGCCCGCCTCAACATAGACGCAGTTCATGTTCATGCGAATTCGATTCTGCTCGTCTGGCGGGCAGGCGCGCGACCAGAGGTTGCGCGGCACAACCCCAAACATCGCTCCGCCGTCGAGACGAAACTCAGTATCAGGAATAATCTCGACGCGATAGTCACCAAACTGCATTAGCTTTGCGCTTGCCTATCGCTTTCCACCCTTGGGCGGAGCTTTGGAACCCGGAGCCGGAGCGGACGGCGGTGCTTCAGGCGGACCACCCGGCGGAAAGCCTTGGGGCATCTGTTGCTGTGGTGGCGGAGCAGTCACGGCAAAATTCTCAGCAATGGAAATGTGCGAGCCCTGACGCTTGACGATGTCATCGAGCATCTTCTTTCCTTTATCCTGTTCAACCGCGTCGCGGGCCTGGTCGCGCGAAGACTTTGGCGGGCCCAACGGATTCGCCGGGCCGGCCGCGATCAGAATATGCCGCGCATGAACTTGTTCCTCTGCCTTGCCATCTTTTGTTTCCGTGCGCTTTTCTTCTACCTTGATGATGTGAAAGCCGAACTGGCTCTCGACGAGGTCGCTAATCTGTCCGGGTTGCAGCGCGAAAGCCGCCTTCTCAAATTCAGGCACCATCTGCCCGTGACCGAACCAGCCGAGGTCGCCGCCTTTGTCCTTGCTTCC
>DASZZL010000194.1:0-44623 GCA_035545035.1 Pyrinomonadaceae bacterium | reverse complement strand
AGTCTGCCTACTGGGATAGAGATGGTGATGCCCGGCGACAACGTAGAGATGAACATCGAACTGATCGCGCCCATCGCGATGGAGAAAGGCCTGCGCTTCGCGATTCGTGAAGGCGGCCGCACCGTCGGCGCGGGTACGGTTTCGGACATTGTGGAATAGCTATCAGCGGTCAGCTATCAGCCGTCAGCCAGAGCCTGGCAACACGGAACTGATTTGCTGAGAGCTGATTGCTGAAAGCTGAGAGCTACGAAATGCTGAACGAAAAAATCAGAATCAGGCTGAAGGCCTACGATCACCGGGTGCTCGATCAATCAACGACAGAGATCGTCGAGACGGCGAAGCGCACTGGAGCGCGTGTGGCCGGGCCGATCCCACTGCCGACCGTGAAGAACAAGTGGACCGTTCTGCGTTCGCCGCACGTTGATAAGAAGTCGCGCGAGCAGTTCGAGATCAGAACGCACAAGCGTCTGATGGATATTCTCGATCCAACGCCGCAGACGGTGGACGCGCTGATGAAACTCGATCTGCCTGCGGGCGTCGACGTCGAAATTAAGGCTTTCGGAAAACAGTAGATCGGCAATTGGCAATCGTAAATTGGCAATGATTAACGGAATCATCGGCAAGAAAGTCGGCATGACGCAACTGTTCGCACCGGATGGCACGGTCACTCCGGTCACCGTCATCAAGGCCGGCCCGTGCGTTGTCGTGCAGAAAAAGTCTGCCGGTGGAGCCGACGGCTACGATGCCGTGCAGATTGGATTAGTTGAAGACAGGCCCATCAAGCTGAAGAATGTGAACAAGCCGATGCGCGGCCACTTCGAAAAGACCGGCGCCGGCATTCCACCAACGCGTGTGCTGAAAGAGTTTCGCTTGCCGGCATCAGACGACAGCACCAACGTAGGCGACAAGATTCTGGTCGATCAGTTTTCAGATGGTGACATTGTCGATGTCGTAGGCAAGTCCAAAGGTCGCGGGTTCGCCGGCACCGTCAAGCGTCACAATTTCGGTCGCGGTCCCGAATCGCACGGCTCAATGAACGTGCGCGCCCCCGGATCTATTGGGCAGTCGGCTTATCCATCGCGAGTCTTCAAAGGCATGCGATCTTCAGGCCATATGGGCGATGAGCGGGTGACGGTGAAGCGGCTGACCGTCGCGCGAGTTGATGCCGAGAACAATCTTTTGATGATTCGCGGCGCAGTGCCGGGCGCAAACGGCAGCGTCGTGGTTGTAAAGAAGGCGGCGAGGCAGCGCAAGAAATAGACGATCGGTTTGACGTCCGAAATGGAGGTTCGGTTATGCCAACAGTCAAAATTCTAGACTTGAGCAGCAAGGAAGTTGGCGAGATCGAGTTGTCTGACGCGGTGTTTAGCGTCGAAATGAACGAGCCATTAATTCACGAGGCCGTGCGCAGCTTTATGGCCAATCGGCGCGCGGGCACCTCGGCGACAAAAACGCGCGGCGATGTGGCCGGCGCGGGACGAAAACTATGGAAGCAGAAAGGCACCGGCCGCGCGCGTATCGCGAGCTTGCGGTCGCCGCTTTGGAAAGGCGGCGGAAATGCGCACGGACCACAGCCGCGCGATTGGTCTTATAACTTGCCGAAGAAGATGAGAAAGCGCGCGATGTGTTCGGCGATTTCCGAACGGCTGCGCGAAGGCAACCTGGTGATCGTCGACGAGTGGAAACTCGACCAGCCGAAGACGAAAGACTTTCTTAACACGCTCGGCGGTTTGAAGCTGAGCGGCAAGACCTTGATTGTTGATTCGCTGAAGAACACGAATTTGATGCTGGCCTCTCGCAATGTCCAGACCGCGAAGGTCGTCAACAGCTATGGCGTGAACATCTACGATCTGGTCTATCACCAGAAGCTGGTGCTGACCCCGAAATCGGTGGAAGAGTTGACGAATATTCTGCGACCGCGCGCGAAGGACGACGAAGAGCAGTACGGTTCGCGCGAGATTCTAGGCGGCCCGACCAAGCCGCGCCCGGCGCCAGGAAGAAGAGGAGTGTCAGCGTAAACGATGCGAACCGTTTGGGACGCGATCAAGTCGCCAGTGATTACCGAGAAGGCGCTGGTGGCTAAGGAAGAGACGCAGGACAAGCGTCAGTTGCTGACGTTGCGCGTCGACCGGCACGCGACCAAGCCTGAGATCAAACAGGCGGTCGAGTCGATCTTTCAAGTCAAGGTTGACGAAGTGCGGACGGCGAATTTTCTCGGCAAGATGGCGCGCCGCGGACGTCACGAAGGCCGCAAGCCTTCCTGGAAGAAAGCGTACGTGACGCTGAAGCAGGGCGAGAAACCCGTCGATTACGGGGAAGCGATCTAAGCATTGCCGATTGCCAATTTCCGATTTTTGATTGGCTGCTAATGACGCGGCCTTCCTAAATCGGCAATCGCAAATCGGCAATCGGAAATGATGTAATGGGCATCAAGAAGCTAACACCGACATCGCCGGCGCGGCGCTATCAGACTTATCTGACGCGCGACGAATTGACGCCTGGAGCGGTGCCGGAAAAGTCCCTGCTGGAACCGAAGATACGCATCTCGGGCCGTAATAATGACGGTCACATCACGGTGCGGCGTCGCGGCGGCGGACACAAGCGCCACTATCGCGTGATCGATTTCAAACGCAACAAGGACGGGGTACCGGCGCGCGTTACGCAGATTGAATACGATCCGAATCGCTCGTCGAACATTGCTCTGCTGACTTATCTGGACGGAGAAAAGCGTTACATCATTGCTCCGGCCGGACTGGAAGTGGGGAAAATGATTGCGAGTGGTGAAGAAGCAGACATTCTTCCCGGTAACGCCTTGCCGATTCGCAGCATTCCGCTGGGCACGCAGATTCACAACATCGAACTGCGCCCCGGCAAAGGCGGACAGATGGCGCGCGCAGCCGGATCGTTCGCGCAGCTCCTGGCGAAAGAAGGCCAATTCGCGCAGTTGCGCATGCCCTCCGGCGAAGTACGACGCGTGCCTGTTGAGTGCCGCGCGACTGTGGGCCAGGTTGGCAACGTCGAACACGAGAATGTTTCGTTGGGTAAAGCCGGGCGCTCACGCTGGAAGGGAATCAGGCCGCACGTGCGCGGCGTGGCGATGAACCCCGTGGATCATCCACACGGCGGCGGTGAAGGTAAGACTTCCGGCGGTCGCAATCCGGTAACGCCCTGGGGTCAGCCGACACGCGGTTACAAGACGCGCCGGAACAAACGCACGAAGAAAATGATCGTGAGAGATCGGAGAGTCAAGTAGTCATTGCCGATTGCCAATTGCCAATTGCCGATTGATTTGTGTGGCGGCGTTGGGCGTTCCGGAAAATTGGCAATCTAAAATCGGCAATCGGAAATGAGTTATGCCACGTTCAGTAAAAAAAGGCGCCTGGGTTGATAAGGGCATCCGGAAAGTAGTCGAGCGGATTCGCGCGGGTTCGCAAAGACCGCAGGTGATTCGCACCTGGTCGCGGCGGTCGACCATAACGCCCGAAATGGTGGGACTGACGTTTGGCGTGCATAACGGCAAACGCCACATTCCGATTTACATCACGGAGAATATGGTCGGCCACAAGCTGGGAGAGTTTTCTCCGACACGAACGTTCAAGGGCCATTCAGGAACGAAATCCGAGAAGGCGGAGAAAACTGCGACGGTGGCCGGCAAGCCCGGAGCAGCAGCACCGGCGGCGCCGGCAGCGCCCGTGGCTTAAGAGTAGTTTATGGAAGCAAGAGCGAGTGCAAAGTATCTGCGCGGGTCGTCGCAAAAGGCGCGGCTGGTTATCGATATGATCCGCGGCAAGAACGTCAACCAGGCGCTGGCGATTTTGCGTTTTGCGAACAAGCGTGCGGCTGCCGGTATCGAGAAGTGCATGCAGTCGGCGATTGCCAACGCGAACGAAGCGGCGGAAAAGGCGAACATCGCCGTCGATCCGGACGAGCTTTGGTTGAAGGCGGCGTTTGTCGATCGAGGCCCAACGAAAAATCGGCGTCGGATCCGGCCGGCCCCCCAGGGTCGCGCGTTTCGCCAGCAGCGACACTTTTGTCACATGACGATCCTGCTTTCGAGCGAGAAGCCGGGCGAGAAAACAGAATCTGAAGTTAAGTCCCAGCCTGCGTTGAGCAGGCGAGCAAAGCGAGGCGGAGCCGCGTCGGCGCCGCGCGCCAAGCGCGTGGCCGGGAAGACAGAGCCAGAGGCGGCAAGTGAAGCCGGCGAGAAGCCGACGAAAGCGGCTGCGTCGAAAGGCGAGAAGAAAACAGGTAAGGTTGCCTCAAAGCTAGGCAAGGCGCTGCGACGGAAGAAGAGCGACGAGTAATCAATTTCAAATTTCAGCTCTCAAAGTTGAAATCTGAAATTTCTAAAACCGAGAAAGTCTTCAGGTCTCGAATTTGAGATCTGAAATTTGAAAGACGGAGAATTAAGTGGGCCAAAAAGTTCATCCATACGGTTTTCGCCTCGGCTATAACAAAGACTGGCATTCGCACTGGTTCGCGAAGAAGCAGTACGGCGACTTTCTGATCGAGGATCTCAAGCTCAAGGCTGAGCTGAAGCGGCGCTTTACCGGCGCGGGCGTCTCGCACGTGGACGTCGAACGCGCGGCGAATCGTCTGAAGATCATTATCTACACTTCGCGGCCGGGAATTATCATCGGGCGTAAGGGATCGGAGATCGACAAGCTGAAAGGCGACATCTCTTCGCGCACGGGACGCGAAGTTCTGGTTTCAATTCAGGAGATTCATAAGCCGGAACTGAACGCGCAGTTGCAGGCGGAAAAGATTGCGGCCCAGCTCGAAAAGCGAATCGCTTTTCGCCGCGCCATGCGCAAGGCAGTCGAAGAATCTCTGCGCTTTGGCGCGCAGGGAATCAAAGTAAAAGTGAGCGGCCGGCTCAACGGCGCTGAGATTGCTCGCAGCGAGTGGCACTTGCAGGGACAGTTGCCGCTGCACACCTTGCGCTCGGACGTCGATTACGGCTTGGCGGAAGCGCATACGACGTTTGGCGTGATTGGCGTGAAGTGTTGGATTTATCGTGGCCAGATTCTGGATGCCAAGGCTGCGATGGCTCGCGGCACCGGCACTGATCCTATTAACGATACACGCGGGCCGGGACAGCGCGAGGGTCGGCAGCGGCCGGCGCGCGCGCGCAGAGAGAGACCGGAGAGATAAGCGGCCATGTTGATGCCGAAAAAAGTTAAGCACCGCAAGCAGATGCGCGGCCGCATGCGTGGGGTTGCGAATCGCGGCAGCCTGATCAGCTTCGGCGAATATGGCCTGAAGACCCTGGAACCGGCCTGGATCACGGATCGCCAAATCGAAGCCGCGCGCATCGCGATGACGCGACACATTAAACGCGGCGGCAAGATCTGGATTCGAATGTTTCCCGACAAGCCGGTGACCAAGAAACCGGCAGAGACGCGCATGGGTAAAGGCAAAGGTGCGCCCGAATACTGGGTCGCCGTCGTTAAGCCGGGTCGCATCCTTTACGAAATCGAAGGAGTTGACGAGAAGACGGCGCGCGCAGCAATGAGACTCGCTGCGCAGAAACTTCCGATTCAAACAAAGTTCGTCACCCGCGCCGAGCAGGAAGGGGGCGTCATCTGAAACGGCGAACGAAGTAAGCTTATGAAGAGACGCGAGGAAGTCGACAAGTTCCGTGGGTTGACGGATGACGATCTGCACGCCGAGGCAGCGCGCTTGAAGGAGTCTCTGTTTCGACTCAACTTCAAGTTAGCGTTGGGCGAAGTTGACGCGATCAAGAAGATGCGCGAGGAGAAGAAGTCGCTCGCCCGCATTCGCACGATCGTGCGTCAAAGAGAGGCCCAGCCGGGACCATGAACACGAACTGGCGGTTTTGAATTGAACGATCAGAAATCAAGATTAGCGAAAAATGTTTAGAAGAAAAAAGAAAGAAGAAGAAATCTCAACACCGCCGAGTGCGGAGGCCGCCGTCACGTCCGAAGCGGCGCCCGCCGCGGACGTTTCGAGTGGTTCTGCCAGCGCAGGTGAAGTTGTCGTTTCTGAGCCGGCAGCGGAGGCGTCGGTCGGCGATGCTGAGGTTTCTACGGCGCCTGCTAAGGCATCGTCGGCGCGCGCGCGCGGTAACCGAGTTCAGAAGGTTGGAATCGTAGCCTCGGACAAAATGCAAAAGACGGTCGTCGTGCGAGTCGATCGCCTGGTGCTGCACCAAAGGTATCGGCGTTATGTTCGACGCACTTCGAAATTCAAGGCGCACGACGACCTGGGCGCAGCTGTCGGCGACCGCGTGCGGATAGTTGAGACGCGACCGCTATCGGCGCAGAAGCGCTGGCGCGTAGTTGAGATTTTGCAGAAGGCGGCGAAATAAAGCATTGCCGATTGCCAATTTCCGATTGACGATTTTCGAAACGAAGCTAATGCAATCGGCCAATTTGGCGCGCAACAAAGGCTAGACGGCAATCGGAAATTGGCAATGGGCAATCGGAAATTGAAGAAATCATGATTCAAATGCAGACCTCTCTGGAGGTCGCTGACAATTCGGGAGCGCGGCGAGTCGAGATGATTATGGGCATTGGTGGCTCGACCGGAAAGATCGCCAGTCTCGGCGACCGCATTAAGGTCACCGTGAAAGAGGCGTCACCCGATGGCACAATTAAAAAAGGAACGGTGCAGGACGCAGTGATTGTGCGCACGTGCAAAGAAGTGCGCCGCAAAGACGGCACCTACATTCGTTTCGATCAGAACGCCGCGGTGCTGATCAAGGAAGACGGCACGCCGATTGGCACGCGCGTTTTCGGGCCGGTGGCGCGCGAGCTGCGCGACAAGAACTATATGAAGATTGTATCGCTGGCGCCGGAGGTCATTTGATTGTGAAAGAAAAGAAGCGCGCGAAGATCAGAAAGAACGATCAAGTCGTCGTGATCGCCGGCCGCGACAAAGGGAAGCGTGGGCGCGTGCTGGCAGTTGCGCCAACCAACGGCAAGGTGAAGGTCGAAGGCGCGGGGATGATCAAGCGGCATCAGAAACCGGCGGGCAATCGCGGCGGCGGGATCATCGATAAGGAAGCCTGGATTAGTATTTCGAACGTGCAGATTGTCGATCCGCAATCAGGCAAACCTTCGCGCGTCCGATACCAGATCGAAGGCGACGGAACCAAGACTCGCGTGGCCGCGGCGAGCGGACATTCATTAGAGAAGTAAAGCGATGGCAAGACTGAAAGAACGTTATCAGAAAGAGATCGCGCCGGCGGTCGCCAAAGAGTTCGGGATTGAGAATCCCATGGCGATACCGCGGCTCGATAAAATTATTATCAATATGGGAATGGGCGAGGCCATTGCCAACGCCAAGGTTTTGGATACTGCCGTCGAGGAGCTGAAGGCAATCGTGGGACAGAAGCCCGTGATCACGAAGGCGAAAAAGTCGATTGCCAGCTTCAAACTTCGTCAGGGTATGCCGATTGGCGTCGTCGTCACGCTGCGCGGCGAGCGCATGTACGAGTTTTTCGATCGGCTGGTCTCGGTCGCCTTGCCGCGCGTCAGAGATTTTCGTGGCGTTTCGCCGAAAGCCTTTGACGGCCGCGGCAACTACACGATCGGAATCAAAGAGCAGTTGATCTTCCCCGAGATTGATTTCAATAAGGTCGACAAGCAGCGCGGGATGAATATCTCGATTGTTACGACGGCGCGCGACGATGAACAGGCACGCGCGCTTTTGAAAGGTTTGGGAATGCCGTTTAGGCAGTGATATGGCAAAGAAATCGTTAATAGCGAAGTCGAATCGCAAGCCAAAATTTTCGTCACGCGCGTACACGCGCTGTAAGAGATGCGGCCGACCGCGCGGTTATCTGCGCAAGTTTCATCTGTGTCGCATTTGCTTTCGCGAGTTGGCGTTGCAGGGACAGATTCCCGGCGTGGTGAAATCGAGCTGGTGAGAAAGACATTGCCGATTTTCGATTGCCGATTTCCAATTGGAAATCTGATCGGCAATCGGTAATTGGCAATTGAAAATGGAGTTTTAGATGACTGATCCTATTGCCGACATGGTGACGCGAATTCGCAATGCAGTTGCCGCCAAACATTCGCGCGTTGATATTCCGACGTCGAAACTGAAGCTGGAGATTGCGCGCATCCTCAAAGAGGAAGGCTACATCAATAACTTCGTCATCAAAGGCGAAGGCCCGAAGAGAGTGGTGCGCATATTCCTGCGCTACGACGCGCGCGGCACCTCTTCGATCACGCATCTGGCACGCGTATCGCGACCCGGCCGGCGCGTGTATGTTGGTTCGCATCAGATTCCGCGCGTGCTGGGTGGCTATGGCATCAATATTGTTTCGACTTCGCGCGGACTGATGAGCGGAAAGACGGCACGGCGTGAAAATGTCGGCGGGGAGTTGCTGGCGGAAGTTTATTAACATTGCCAATTGCCGATTGCCAATTTCCGATTGGGTTCAAATGAGAGTTCTGACTTGGTTTTTCAAATCGGCAATCGGCAATCAAAGATTGGAAATGAATTATGTCTCGCATTGGTAGAAAACCGATTACGATTCCAAAGGGCGTGACGGTCGCGATCAAAGATCGCGAGCTGGAAGTGAAGGGCACGAAAGGCGTGCTCAAGACGCCGATCCCGGAAGGCATTACTTTCAAGCTCGAAGGCGACGAGTTGGTCGCTGAGCGCGCCTCGGACGAACAAAGCGCGCTGCACGGTCTGGCTCGCGCTTTGGCAAACAACGCGATCCAGGGTGTCATGCAGGCCTTCTCGAAACAGATGGACGTCGTCGGTGTTGGTTACAAAGCGGACGTGCAGGGCCGGAAGGTCGTCTTCGCGCTCGGCTATTCGCATCCGATTGAATTTCCTTTGCCCGAAGGCATCGAAGCAAAGGCGGAGCGTCTGACGACGAAGGGAAGCATTCAGCAATATCAAACGACGTTGACGATCTCAGGAATTGACAAACAAAAGCTTGGACAGGTGTGCGCCGAGATGCACAAGCTGCGCAAACCTGACGCTTACAAAGGCAAGGGCGTGCGCTATGCCGACGTGCCGATCAAGTTGAAGCCGGGCAAGACTGGGAAGTAATCATTTCCGATTTCCGATTTTCGATTGACGATTTCCGATTTGCATCGTCGCGTTGGTTGAATCGGCAATTGGAAATTGGCAATCGGCAATGAATTAAAGCAATGGCCAACAGAAACAGACCACAGGTTCGCGCTGCCGTTCACAGACGCATCCGGCGCAAGGTCCGAGGTACTACGGGCCGGCCGCGTCTGGCGGTCTATCGCAGCCTGAACCATATTTATGCGCAAGTAATCGACGACGAAAAGTCGCAAACATTGGCGTCTGCTTCGACTACTGAAAAGGATTTGTGCGGATCGAGCGGCGGTAATGTTGCCGCCGCCAAACGCGTCGGTCAGGCGATCGCTGAACGCGCGCTGTCGGCCGGAATTGATCAAGTCGTGTTCGATCGCGGCGGATACTTATATCACGGTCGTGTCCGGGCGTTGACCGACGCAGCGCGCGCGGCCGGGCTGAATAAAGACGAAACCATCGCGGCGGAAGCAGCGGAGACGCAAAAAGCGGCCGCTGAAGAAGCAACTGCTCAGGCAGCGAGTGCTAAAGGAAAGAGCACCAAAGAAAAGACCGCCAAAGAAAAGAGCGCCAAAGGAAAGAGCACTAAGGCAAAGAGTAGCAAAGGCAAGAGTGCTGGCGAGGCGAACGCTGGAGAAGTCAAAGAAGTCAAAGAAGCTAAAGAAGAATAATGAGACAACCGAAGCAACGAATATTGGCTCAGGGACTCGATCTGAAAGACCAGGTCATTTCGATCAATCGCGTGACCAAGGTCGTCAAGGGCGGAAAAAATCTTTCGTTCGCGGCGCTGGTCGTCGTGGGTGACGAGGCCGGACACGTTGGTTTCGGCACCGGCAAGGCGCGCGAAGTGCCTTTGGCGATCAAGAAAGCCGTCGAGGCAGCCAAGAAGAACCTGATCCGCGTGCCGCTCATCGAGAACACTCTACCGCATCAGTTGATTGGCCGATTTGGAGCTGGCCGTGTCCTGATGAAGCCGGCGTCGCAGGGAACCGGCGTAATCGCGGGTGGCGCCGTGCGCGCGGTAATGCGGGCCGCCGGCGTTCGCGATGTGCGCACGAAAGTTCTTGGCTCAACCAACCCGCACAACGTCGTGCGCGCAACATTCGACGGGCTACTCAAGATGAAAGATCCATTTGAGGTGGCGCGGCTGCGCGGCAAGCAGGTAGAAGAATTGTAGTTTCAAGTTCCGAGTTTCAGGTTTCAAGTTTTCTACTAGAGCTAACTTGAAACTTGAAACTTGAAACTTGAAACCTGAAACGGAAGAGCATATGGCTACCAAGAAAAAGACTAGGAAGGACGCGGCGCCGGCTAAGATTCGGATTCAGTATTATCGCAGTGGCATTGCCTTTCCCGAGACCCAGAAACGCGTCGTTCGCTGTCTGGGTCTGCGGAAACTGAATCAAATTGTCGAGCGGCCCGACACGCCATCGATGCGCGGGGCGGTCGAGAAGGTTCCGCATTTGCTGCGGATAATTGAATAAGAAGAAGAGAGCATTTTCCATTCGTCATTTTACATTTTTCATTTGCCATTTCTTGAGCCATCACTTGTGCGTGCCTGGCAAAACAACCGATGATAGATGGCAGATGAGAAATGAGAAATGGAAAATGATTTTTGGGGGCGAAGATGTCACTCAGCTTAAATAATCTCCATCCCGCAAAAGGTTCGACGCACAAGAAGAAGCGCGTGGGGCGCGGGCCAGGCTCGGGACTGGGAAAGACCGCGGGCCGCGGTGAAAAAGGCCAGAAGTCACGTTCCGGTTATTCTTCGAAGACCGGTTTCGAAGGCGGCCAGATGCCTTTACATCGTCGCCTGCCCAAGCGGGGCTTCACCAACATTTTCAAGAAGCGATGGACTGAGGTGAGCCTGGAAGCGCTCGAAAAACATTTCGCGGCGAACGACGAGATTACACCCGCCATCCTGCACGATCGCGGTATCATCAAGAAGGCAAAACATGACATCGTTGTGCTGGGAAACGGCGAGATCAAGAAGGCGCTCAAGGTTTCCGCGCACCGTTTCACCAAGAGCGCCCGCGACAAGATCGAAAAAGCCGGCGGCGCCGCAACTGTAATCGGCGCTCAGTAGCTCCGGACTTTGATATTATCCGAAAGACACGATTAAGCCTCTGCCATCTGAGATATGGAGAAGTTTTTAGCAGCCGTTCGCAATATGTTCAATGTGCCGGACCTGCGCCGGCGCATCTTTTTCACTCTGGGCATGCTGGCGATCTATCGCCTGGGGGCGCACGTTTCCGCGCCGGGAATCAACCAGGAGCGACTAAAGGAAGTCTGGGGAAGCGTCAGCGGCACTCTGCTGGGAGTCCTCGATCTATTCTCCGGCGGTAATTTCCGCGTGATCTCGATCTTTGCGTTGGGCGTCACGCCTTACATCACCTCTTCAATCATTTTGCAATTGATGACCGTGGTCTCGCCGCAGTTGAAAAAGCTGCAGGAAGAAGGCGAGATGGGGCGGCAGAAGATCAACCAATGGACGCGTTATCTCACCGTTCTGCTGGCCGGGTTGCAAACCTCGTTCGTCGCGCACTGGCTGCAAGTTAACCAGGTCGGGCCGGGCTTTGGCGAACCGGGCGGCTTGAGCTTTTTTCTGACTACGGTGCTGACGCTGACGACCGGCACGATTTTCGTGATGTGGCTGGGCGAGCAGATCACTGACCGCGGAGTTGGAAATGGAATCTCTTTGCTGATCTTTGCCGGCATTGTGATCGGCCTCCCCCGCGGCGTGCAGCAGGTTATGGGCCGCATGAGCGGCGGCGACACGCTGGAAATCATCGGCGTCTTCGCGATGGTTTTAGCGCTGGTGGGCGTCATCGCTTTCATCGTTTTCGTGGAGGCTGCCCGGCGCAAGATCCCGGTGAGCTATGCCAAGCGACACGTGGGCCGCCAGTTGGTTGGTGGACAACAGACGACGATGCCGCTGAAGCTGAACATGGGCGGCGTGATTCCCGTCATCTTCGCGTCGTCGGTGCTGTCGATGCCGCAGAGTTTGTTCTCGGCCTTTCCGGCAAAGGACCCAGCCAACTGGTATGGAAAGATATTTAATTTCTTCCAGATATTTCACGCCGGCGATCCTTATTACGAACTTATCTTTATGTCGCTGATCGTCTTCTTCACTTTCTTCTACGTGTCGATCGTATTCAATGTGGAAGAGGTTGCCGACAACCTGCGCAAGCACGGCGGATTCATGCCCGGAATTCGGCCAGGTCGCGCGACGGCGGAATACCTGAACACGATCCTGACTCGACTGACAACGGTGGGCGCGGTTTATCTTGCAATGGTAGCCTTCTTTCCGCAGTTCATGTTGAGCGGATTCAAAGTGGCACGACTGCCGCTGATCGGAACGTGGCTGGATTCATTCGTGAGCACCACTCCCGGCATGCAGTGGATTCCGACCGGCATGGGTTATCAATTCTATTTTGGCGGCACGTCGCTGCTGATTCTCGTCGGCGTAGCAATGGACACGGTCGCACAAATCGAAGCCCAGCTCGTCATGCGGAACTATGAAGGTTTTCTGGGCAGTGGCGGGAGACTGCGCGGGCGCAGAGCATAAAGACCATTGATTCATTGGTTCAGTGAATCAATGAGTCAATGAATCAATTTATCAATGTCCAAGATCATCGTCTTGATGGGCGCGCCGGGTGCCGGCAAGGGCACGCAGGCGCGCTTGCTGCAAGAGCACTTCCATCTTCCCCAAATATCCACCGGTGACATGTTGCGCGCGCGCGCGCAGCAGCAGGATCATCTGGGCGAAGAGATCCGAAGTGTGCAGGCAGCCGGTAAGCTTGCGTCTGACGATCTCGTGAGTCGCGTAGTTGAGGAACGAACCGGCCAGCAAGACTGCCGCGACGGTTACGTCCTCGATGGTTTCCCGAGAACTACGGCGCAGGCCAAAATGCTGGCGACACTCGCGGCGCAACAGGGCAATGAAATCAGAGCGGTCTCAATTGACGTGCCCGTCGAAGTTTTGGAAAAGCGAGTGACCGGACGGAGTAGCTGCCCGATCTGCGGAGAGATTTACAATGTCCATTTCAAACCGGCGAAAGTGGACAACCGATGCGATCAGCATCCGGAGGCGCAGCTCGTGCGTCGCGATGACGACACGCCGGAAAAGATTCGCGTGCGTTTGGAGACTTACGAACGGGAAACTGCGCCGCTGCTCGATTACTATCGGCGCACGGGACGACTTCAGCGGGTGGATGGAACGCGACCGCCTGAGGAAATCTACAGAGATATTGAAAAGACAGTGAATAGTAAATCGTGAATAGATTGCAGCCGTTATTTTGCAACGGTGCTTTGTCCATTTACGATCTACCACCTACGATTTACGAACAATGATTATTGGAAAGTCGCAAAAGGAGATCGAAAAGATGCGAGCATCCGGCCAACTGGTCGGCCAGGTGTTGCAAGAACTCCGCCAGATAGTTGGACCTGGCGTCACTACGCTTGAAGTCGATGTTGCCGCAGACAAGATGATCCGCGACGCCGGCGCGTATCCAACTTTCAAAGGCTACAACGGTTTTCCTTTTTCGATTTGCGCGTCTGTGAATGAACAGATCGTGCACGGCTTTCCCTCGCGTTACGAGTTGCAGGAGGGAGACATTTTTTCGATTGACGTCGGCGTGACTCTCGATGGTTTTGTTGGCGATACAGCGGCAACTATTCCCGTTGGGCGGGTAAGCGAAGATCGGCTGAAGCTGATTCGGGTTACTGAAGAGTGTCTGAACCTTGCCATTGAGCAATGTCGCGTAGGAAAACACGTGGGCGACATCGGCTGGGTCGTGCAGTCTCATGCCGAGGCACATGGATATTCGGTCGTGCGCGACTATGTCGGCCATGGAATCGGTCGTCGTATGCATGAGGATCCGCAAATCCCGAACTACGGGAAGCCGGGCAAAGGTCCGAAGATCAAAAAAGGTTATGTCTTTGCGGTCGAGCCGATGGTGAATATGGGTTCGCTCTACACGAAAACCTTGAAAGACGGATGGACGGTGGTTACGGTCGATGGCCAGCCCAGCGCCCACGCAGAGCACACTATCGCCATCACGGAACAAGGCCCGGAAGTGTTGACGTTGGTCGGCGCAGGCACGCCCGCTAAGGCCGAAATGGCTGGCGCGTCATGACGTTTGAGGTAGCGGCTTAAGTTCACCGTCGCTTCGAAACCCAACTTTTGGTTTCGGCTTTTTTCAGTTGGTAAAGCCTCGCAAGGTCAGTCATCTGAACTGTCCGGTTCCAAACGGGGGTGGCCGGGACGGTTCTTGCGCGGCTTGGCAATTGCAGAATCAGCATGTTAACATGCGAAGTTTGCCAGCAAAGCGAACTAGTGTCCCGTGTCTTGTATGGCGAAGGAAGAGGCGATAGAAGTCATGGCCAAAGTCCTCGAAACGCTGCCGAATGCAATGTTTCGGGTCGAGCTTGAGGAGAACCAGCACCAGGTGTTGGCGCACATCTCTGGCAAGATGCGCAAACATTTCATCAGAATTCTTCCCGGTGATCGAGTGTTGGTTGAGTTGTCTCCTTACGATTTGAATCGCGGGCGAATTACCTATCGATACAAGTGAGAACTGAGTGAGAGAATGCTATGAAGGTGCGGGCGTCGGTAAGAAAGATTTGTGATAAGTGCAAGGTGATCCACCGCAAAGGGGTGGTGCGCGTAATCTGCACGAACCCTAAACACAAACAGAGGCAGAAATAGAGAGAAGCTATGGCTCGTGTCGCCGGTGTCGATCTTCCGCCGAATAAGCGCGCAGAGATCGGCCTTACTTACATTTACGGAATCGGCAGGTCGCGTTCCGCGTCGATCCTCAGCGAGGCGCAAGTGAATCTGGATACGCGGATCAGAGATCTGAGCGAAGACGATCTGAGCCGCATTCGCGCTATTCTTGAAGCGCAAGGCGAAATCGAAGGCGATCTGCGCAAGCGCGTGCAAATGGACATCAAGCGCTTGATGGACATCGGCGCCTATCGCGGCTTGCGGCATCGCCGCGGTTTGCCGGTGCGCGGCCAGCGCACGCATACGAACGCGCGCACTCGCAAAGGTCCGCGCCGCGCGACAATCGCCAAGAAGAAGGCGCCAGGAAAGAAGTAATAGAGCATGGCAAAAGCAACCGCGGGCGGAAAAAAGAAGGTCTTTCGCAAGAAAGAAAAGAAGCATATACCAATCGGGATCGTGTATATCGCGGCTTCGTTCAATAACACGATGATTTCTATAACCGATCTGGAAGGCAACTTGATTGCGCAATCGTCTTCCGGCGCGCGCGGATTTCGCGGCTCGCGCAAGGGGACGCCGTTTGCGGCACAGCAGGCCGCATTCGAAGCGGCCCGCAAGGCGATGGAATCCGGAATGCAACAGGCCGAAGTGCGCGTCAGAGGTCCGGGCGGCGGCCGTGAGTCGGCCATTCGCGCGATTAATAATGCCGGCGTTCGTGTGACGGCAATTCGTGATACGACGCCGATTCCGCACAACGGATGCCGTCCGCCGAAGCGACGCAGAGTGTAGCGGATTTCCGATTGCCAATTTCCGAATTTATTTCTCTAGTGGTAATTGGTCTCAATTGACAATCGGCAATTGAAAATTGGCAATGACATTGACCTAAAGGATGAAGGGCCGGGCGAAATCTGGCTTTCGAAAGCGCGGCCTGTAAACTTTTCCGTCTAGGTATTTAGACTGGAGGCAGAAACGATTGGCTAGGTATAGAGATGCGGTGTGCCGTCTGTGCCGCCGCGAAGGCGCAAAACTTTTCCTCAAGGGCGACCGTTGTTACAAACCCTCTTGTCCGATTGAAAAGCGCGGTACGCAACCGCCGGGACAACACGGCAACTCGATGCGGCGCGGGAAGGCCCTGCAGGGTTACGGCCAGCAGCTTCGCGAAAAGCAGAAGGTCAAACGGATCTATTTCATCCTCGAAGGACAATTTCGAAACTACTTCGAACGGGCGGCTCGCCAGAAAGGGATCACGGGCGAGAACCTTCTATTTCTGCTTGAGCGGCGGCTGGATAACGCTGCTTATCGGGCCGGGTTTTCAACTTCACGACGGCAAGCTCGACAACTCGTAAATCACGGACACATGCTTGTGAACGGACGGAAGGTTGATATCCCCTCCTATCAGGTAAAGCCCGGCGAGGTAATCAGCGTGAAAGATGCGAGCCGCAAAAACCCGCACGTCGAGGGCGCCTGGCAGACGGCGGCGGGGCGCGGCCGGCCTTCATGGATTTCGGCGGCTGGTGCGGAAATGAGCGCTACGATCACGGCACTGCCGACGCGAGAAGATGTCGATCGCTCGATCAACGAGCAACTGATCGTGGAACTTTATAGTAAGTAACTTTGGCGCGCCTCGAAGCACGCGTGACTGAAACGCGCGTTCAGAGGCTGCGTGATCTTTTCCCCAAATTTTCTAACGGTAGGTTATGGACCAAAATAATCTCTGGACTGGTTTTCAAATGCCGCGTCGTTTGGCGGCTGACAGCGAAACGTTGACCGACCGCTACGGGCGATTCTCGGCACAGCCGTTCGAACGTGGCTTCGGGACAACGGTAGGCAATTCCCTGCGACGGGCGCTGCTCTCGTCGATCGAAGGCGCGGCCATTACGGCTGTCAAGATCGAAAGCGTAGAGCACGAGTTCTCGTCGATTAAGGGAGTCGTCGAAGATGCCACGGATGTGATCCTGAACCTCAAACAGGTGCCGTTCACGTTGCACGGCAATGAATCGAAGACTTTGACGATCTCCAAGACGGGGCCGGGTGAAGTCACCGCCGGAGACATCCAGGGCGATGCCGATGTCGAGATTCTTGACCCGGGGTTGCACATCGCAACCCTGAGCGGCGGCGGCTCGCTCAACATCGAAATGCGCCTGAAGCGTGGCCGTGGCTACGTGTCTGCCGACCGCAACTTTGACGAGGATCTTTCGCTCGGTTACATCCCGATCGATTCAGTGCACACGCCGGTGAAAAAGGTTAATTATGCCGTCGATGCCGCGCGTCTGGGCCAGAACACCGAGTACGACAAGCTGACGATCGAGGTTTGGACTGACGGCTCGGTCAAACCCGACGATGCGATCGGCCTGGCGGCGAAGTTGATCAAAGACCACATGGCGATCTTCATCAATTTCGAAGAAGACAGCGACGAATTTAGCTATCAGCAGCAGGAGCGAGCACCTTTGCCGCGCAACGATCAACTGGATCGCTCCGTGGACGAGCTCGAGCTTTCCGTGCGTTCCTATAACTGTCTGAAGAACGCCGGCATCAAGACGATTCGCGATTTGGTGCAACGGTCGGAGCGTGAAATGCTGGCGACTAAGAATTTTGGCAAGAAATCCCTCGGAGAAATTCGCGACATTCTGCGCGGCATGGGACTCGACTTTGGAATCCAGTTTGACGACCAGGGCAATCCGATTCCGGGTAGCGGCCCAAGCGAGAGCGAGGACGGAGCGGATGAATTCGAAGCCGCGGTGCAGTAGGGAAAAAAGTCATGCGTCATCGAAAGGCACATCGAAAACTCGGCCGTACTACTGAGCATCGTATCTCGATGTTGCGGAATCTGGCCACTTCGCTGATCAATTCGCGCGAGGAACGCATCGTTACCACGCTGCCGAAGGCCAAAGAGTTGCGGCCGTTCGTCGAACGGGCGATCACACTCTCTCGCCGTGCCGCCAGCCTCGAAAACGGTTCCGACGCTGACGGATTGCACTTGCGACGGCAAGCGGCTTCTTTCTTTCATTCGGGTAATCACTCGCAAGCCGCCGCAGCCGGACGGCGTGGCCAGCCGAGACCGCCGCGCACCTCCGGAGTTGCAGCGCTGCGACGTCTTTTTAACGATCTGGGTGAGCGCTTCAAAGATCGTCCCGGCGGCTATACCAGAATTATTCGCATGGGTCGTCGAACCGGCGATGGCGCGGAACTCGCCATCATCGAGCTGGTGGACAATCCGCGCGAAACTGAAGCTGCCGAAGCGGCTCGAAAGCGGACGAAAGGATCTGGAAAGAAGAAGGATAGCAAAGCGACTGCTGGCGCATCGGACGCGAAGGAAACAGCAGGAATCGAGGAATAGAAAAGACTCCGTGGCTCGGCCCCGGTCGGCTTTATTGGCCGACATCGGGGCTCTTGCTTTAGTAGGCTGGCCGCAAATCACGGCGCAAACGGGACAAGGGAGTATTCGATGTCAACTGGAGTAAAGAGGGCGATGAGCGATCCAGAGAAGCAAAACCAGGCCGAAGTTTCACCACCGGCGCGGCCCTCCGATCGCGACCGCCGCGAACGCGGTGGCCGCCGGCATCGAAACCAGCCACGGCACCTGGAAGCGTCGATCAACATGGCTGAGCTGCGCGAGCTAGTGACGCTGATCACAAAAAACGAGCTTACTCATTTTGAATTGGAGCGCGAGGGCTTTCACGTCAAGGTTAGCCGCGGCCCGCACTTCGAGGGCGTTGCCCCGCTGGCTTCAGATGCTTCCCCAACCGCTGAGAAGCTGAGCGCGGGCGGTTCGGTGCAAAGCGTGCCAACTGCTCCGCCGCATCCGGGTGCTCAGGCCGAAGAGGCTGCCTCGGAAGATCAGGATCTGCACATAATCACCTCGCCCATCATCGGCACGTTCTATCGATCGGCCTCGCCGGCGGCGGAAAGCTTTGTGCGCATCGGCAGCAACGTCGAGCCCGATACGGTCGTTTGCATTATCGAAGCTATGAAGTTGATGAACGAGATTCAGGCCGAGACTACCGGCGAGGTCGTCAAGATTTACGTCGAGAACGGCCAGGCCGTTGAGTACGGACAGCCCCTTTTCGGAATCAAAGCCTAACGGCATTTGCGATTCCCAATTGCCGCTTGCCAATTGAAGAACGTGCTTGTCTGAGAAGCCAATCGGAAATTGGCAATTGCAAATTGGCAATGTTATGAACAACGGCCCACGACGATTTCGCAAAATTCTGATCGCCAACCGCGGCGAGATCGCCTGCAGAATAATCTGGACGTGCAAGGAGATGGGTATCGGCACCGTCGCCGTGCACAGCGACATCGATCGAGATTCGCTGCACGTGCGCTTTGCCGACGAGTCGGCCTGCATCGGGCCCGCGCCTTCGGCGCAAAGCTACCTGAACATTCCGGCGATCATCAGCGCTGCCGAAATCTTCAACGTTGACGCGATCCATCCGGGCTATGGCTTTCTGGCTGAGTCAGCCTACTTCGCAGAGATCGTTGAGGCGTGCAACATCAAATTCATCGGCCCGCGCTCGAACGTCATTCAATTGATGGGCGAGAAAGTCGAAGCGCGGCGCGCGATGCAGGAAGCCGGCGTCCCGATTGTTCCCGGTAGTTCGAAAGCATTGGAGTCGGAGACTGAAGCGCTGGCAATTGCGCGCGAGATCGGTTTTCCCGTGATCGTCAAAGCTTCCGCCGGCGGCGGCGGGCGCGGCATGCGCGTCGTGCGTTCTGAAAGTGAGATGGGCAAGGCGCTGGAAACGGCTTCGCAGGAAGCAGCAGCCGCATTCAAGAACGGCGACGTCTATATCGAGCGCTTTGTCGATCGTCCGCGCCACATCGAGATTCAAGTGCTCGCCGATGAATACGGCGAGTGTGTTTATCTTGGCGAGCGCGAGTGCTCGATTCAACGGCGGCATCAAAAATTGCTCGAAGAGGCGCCGTCGCCGGTGATGACGCCGGAGCTGCGCCAAAAAATGGGCGAGGTTGCGGTGGCCGCGTGCAAGTCGATTGGCTATTCAAGCGCCGGCACGATCGAGTTTCTGCTCGACGAAGACAAACGCTTCTACTTCATGGAAATGAATACGCGCATTCAGGTTGAGCATCCGGTGACCGAGATGGTTACGCTCACCGACATTGTGCGCAACCAGATTCGCATCGCTGAAGGTGAGCCGCTCGGGTTCGGCCAGGACGATGTGATTATGGTTGGTCATGCGATTGAGTGCCGCATCAATGCCGAAAGCCCGGACACTTTTGCGCCATCGCCGGGAACGATCACGACGTTCAATCTTCCCGGTGGGCCGGGCGTGCGCGTCGACACTTACGTGTATCCCGGCTATCGCGTGCCACCTTTTTACGACTCGATGATCGCCAAAGTCATCGTGCACGCGCGCACGCGCGAGTTGGCGATTGCCCGGATGCGACGCGCGCTGGAAGCAATGGTCATCGAAGGCATCAAAACCACGATCCCGCTGCACTTGAAGATCATGAACGATCCTGATTTTCAGGCCGGCAATATCTCCACGCGCTTTCTCGAAGACTTTCTGGCCGGTAACGCTTTGAAAGAACGGCCGGACGTTACGGCCTCTGCCGCGTTGACGGGGGCCTCCGCGTAATTTTATAATGCTCGACTTTTCGGTAGCGCGTGGGGCTCACTGAGAGGATAGGAAAAGGAAATGTCGTTCGCAATTGTCAGGACTGGTGGCAAACAGTTTCGCGTCGAAAAGGGCGCGACGCTGCGTGTTCCTTCGCTGAAGGAAGGTGTTGGAACTTCGGTGGAACTCGAGGTACTTGCCACCGGAGCCGACAAAGAAACCAAACTGGGTTCGCCTTTGGTCGCGGGAGCGAAGGTGACCGCTAAGATCGTAGATCACGGTCGCGCTTCCAAAATTGTGGTGTTCAAGAAAAAGCGACGCAAACACTACAAGCGGACAAAGGGACACCGGCAGGGATTTACGACGTTGAAGATTGAATCGATAGGATAGATTGCAGGGGTTTTGTTATGGCTCACAAAAAAGGCGTGGGTTCTTCGCGTAATGGCCGCGATTCGGCGGCCCAGCGTTTGGGACTGAAAAAGTTTGGCGGCGAACGCGTCCTTGGCGGCAACATTCTGGCGCGACAGCGCGGCACGAAATGGAAGCCCGGCAAGAATGTCGGCCGCGGCAAAGATGACACCTTGTTTGCCATGGTCGACGGCGTAGTCAAATTCGAAGACAAGGGGCGTTCCGGCAAGTTTATTAGCGTGTATCCCGAGATAGCGGCTGCCTCGGCTGCGTCTTAGAAATAAAATTGTTCCGAAGTTTTCAATTCTTTTCAATTCAATGCGACGCCCGTGCAAGTTGTAGCTCAGCGGGCGCGCATTTTGATTTCAGATGTTCATCGATCGCGCCAAGATTCGCATACGCGGAGGCCACGGCGGTAACGGCGTGACTGCCTTTCGTCGCGAAAAGTTTGTGCCGCGCGGCGGCCCATCGGGGGGCGACGGCGGGCGCGGTGGCGACGTCTGGATCATCGCCAACGAGTCGCTGAACACGCTCTTGCACCTGCGTTACAACCCCGAGCACGTTGCCGGCCGCGGCCTGCACGGCGAAGGCAGCAACCGAACCGGCAGCGAGGGAGCCGACGCAATCGTGCGCGTGCCGATCGGAACACAGGTTTTTGATCCAAGAACGACTGATCTTTTGTTCGACCTTGATGAGGACGGCACGCGCTGGCTCGCGGCGCGCGGCGGCCGCGGAGGATTTGGCAACGCGCACTTTGCCACGTCGACTAATCGCGCGCCCCGCTATCACCAGGAGGGAAGTCCCGGCGAAGAGTTTGAATTTCAACTAGAGCTCAAACTGCTCGCGGATGTTGGACTGGTCGGCTTTCCCAACGCGGGTAAATCGACGTTCATCTCCAGGATTTCCGCCGCGCGTCCGAAAATCGCCGACTATCCGTTCACGACGCTTGAGCCGCATCTGGGGGTCGTGGACATGGGTGACTTTCGCACCTTTGTCGTTGCCGACATCCCCGGACTGATCGAAGGCGCGCACGAAGGCCACGGGCTGGGCGATCGTTTCTTGCGCCACCTCGAGCGCACGAAGTTGCTGCTGCATCTCGTGGACGTGTCGTCTTCATCAGGCCGCGATTCGGTGAGCGATTACGAAGTGATCAATCGCGAGCTGGCGGCCTATGGTGCGCGGCTCGACGCGCAGCCACAGGTTGTGGTGGCAACTAAGGTGGACGCGCTGGATGAACCTGACCGCGTTGAACGTTTGCGCGAGTGCGCCACGAAGGACGGTAGATTGTTTTTCGCGATCTCATCTGTAACCGGCGCCGGCGTGCCGGAGCTTTTGAAAGCAATCGCGCGCGAACTCGGCGAGATCCGAAACAGTTCCTCGAATCTTCAACTGCGAGGAGTCAATGAGGAGTTGCTCGTGGGAACCTCGTGATTCTGATTCGCTCAGAGCGGCTGGGAGAGTTCTTGACGGCTGAGCTGTTTGAAATATGTGGACACGGCGCGCAGCAATTTACGGTGGCACGTTCGATCCTGTGCACAACGGGCACATGACGGTTGCTCGAAGCGTCTCGCAGCTGTTCGCGCTTGACCAGTTGATTTTTGTGCCGGCGTTCGTGCCGCCGCACAAGCGAGGCGCGGGCATCTCTCCCGCGTTCCATCGTTTTGCGATGCTCGCGCTGGCGACTGAGGACGACGCCAGCTTTCGCATTTCCACGATTGAGCTGGACGAACCCGAGCGGCCGTACGCCGTCGAGACGGTAGCGCGCATTCAGGATCAGCTTGGGTCTGACAGCCGCCTGTTTTTCATTATGGGCGCCGATTCGTGGGTTGAGATCACGACGTGGTTTGAATGGGAGAAGCTTTTGCGAATGTGCGATCAAATCGTGGTTACGCGGCCTGGATATGAATTAGTCACGTCCCCGACCGGGCCCGGCGCTGATGTGCGCGGAAAAAGCGAAGAGGATGTTTCGGCGTTGATAGATGGCGATAGCGAGCGCCACACCTTTTTTACTGACGCCGCGATTCTAGACGTTTCGGCCACCGCGATTCGTGCCGCTGCGCGCTCCGGCGATCGCGAAAAGCTGCGAGAGGCCGTGCCCGCTGGCGTCGCGAACTATATTGAAAAGTACGAGCTTTACCAGAACTAATTTGAGCCAGAAGTTAAAAGAGAAATCATTGCCCCTGGATGCGCAAGCAACGTCGGTCACGAGCGGCGCGCCTGGAGATGCAGGACTTGATGAACGCATTCTGTTGGCGCTGCATGCCGCGGCTGGAAAGAAGGCCCTCGATCCCACGGTGCTGGATTTACGCGCTATTGCCAGCTTCACCGACTTTTTCGTCATCACGAGCGGCGCGAACCGGCGTCAGGTACAGGCCATCAGCGATGGAGTAGTCGAGCAGTTGAAAAAGAACGGAACTCGCGCCGCGCGCGTCGAAGGTTACCAAACCGCCGAGTGGATCCTGGTTGACTATGGCGATTTCATCGTTCACGTTTTCGATGAAAAGGCGCGGCGCTTTTACGACCTCGAGCGCTTGTGGCGTGAAGCCGTGCGGGTCGATGTTCCACCGGATCAATTTGGGTCTGTTGGATCTTTGCGAGAAAAATAGTGATCGAGATTGTGGCGTTGTCGGATGCGATGCGTGAGGCGGTCGGCCTCGCCGAACGCGTGGCCACGACGGACGCGAACGTGCTCGTCACCGGCGAATCAGGCGCGGGCAAAGACGCGCTCGCCGCGTTCATTCATTCGCGCTCAAGGCGCGCGGCGCAGCCGCTGGTAAAAATCGATTGCGCGACGTTGCCGGCTGATTTGCTCGAAGCCGAGCTGTTCGGTTACGAGCGCGGTGCGTTCACCGGTGCGACTGAGGCAAAGCCGGGCCGCTTTGAAGCCGCGCATCGCGGCACGCTGGTGCTGGACGAGATTGCGCATCTTACTTCGGACGCGCAGGCAAAACTGCTGCGCGTGATTGAGACTCGCGAGTTTGAACGGTTGGGTGGGCGCAAGACGATTGAAGTTGACGCCCGACTGGTGGCGTTGACGAATGCCGATCTCAAGAGCGCGGTCGAGCGGCGCGCTTTTCGCGATGATCTTTTTTACCGGCTGAACGTTGTCCATATAGAAGTGCCGCCGCTTCGTGAGCGCGGCAAAGATCTTGAGACGCTTGGTCGGGGTTTTGTGCAAGCCTATGCGGCCAAGCACGGGCGGCCGGCGAAGAAATTGTCCGCTGAAGCGCTCACCTTGTTGCGGGCATACGATTTTCCCGGCAACGTTCGCGAGTTGGCGAACATCATTGAGCGCGCGGTAATCGTTTCGAACGACGCGCAGATCGCCGCGAAAGATTTGCCGGAAGGTTTGCGCGCCGGAGCTCATCAGCGAGCGCAAAGAAATCGCCGGCCGACACTCGCGGAAGTCGAGAGCGAATATATTCGCGAGACTCTGGCGGCGACGAAAGGAAACAAGGCCCAAGCGGCGCGGATACTCGGCATCAGCCGCAAGAATCTTTACGAGCGGCTGGCGCGGGAAAATAAGTAGCACAGACTTCAGTCTGTGTTCGCAGGGGTGGCGCAGATTCTAGTCGTGACGAATCGACGAGAGAAATCTCAGACTGAAGTCTAAGCTACTATGCGAATCCGCTTCATCTGGCCGGGCAAGACGAAAGACGAGCATCTGCGCGCGCTCGTCAGTGAGTACTTGAAAAGGCTCTCGCGATTTGCGCGCTGCGAGGTTGTTGAGACGCGAGAAGGCGCCGCCGGCGACCCTGCCGGGGTCGAAAAAGAATCGCACCGAATCCTGGAGGCGATTCCGGCTCGCAGCCAGATGGTCTTGCTGGATGTGAAAGGCCGCGAATGGAGTTCGCCGGAGTTGGCTGCACAGGTGCAACGCTGGGAAAACGATTCCGTAAAGGAAGTGGCAATCGTGATTGGCGGTCCGCGCGGGGTCAGCGCAGAAGTTGTCGCGCGAGCGCAAGAGAAATGGCGGCTGTCGCGCCTGACGCTGACGCATGAAATGGCGCGCGTCGTTGCTGTTGAGCAGCTTTATCGCGCTTACACGATCAATCGCGGGTTGCCGTATCAGAAATGAAAAAGGACAGCAGACAGGAGTAAGAGAGAATGCAGAGAATGGACAAGAGGAAAGCTAAGACTTATCGAGACAAGCTATTGGTCCGGCGTGAAGGTTTGGTCGGTCAGGTCCAGGCCGCGGAAGCTTACAGTCGCGAACGCGATGCGGAAGCGACGCAGGACCCGGCGGACATGGCCGCGAACGCGTACACGAAAGAGTTGATGATGTCGATGTCGACAAATGACCGGCAGTTGCTGGAATCGATCGACGCTGCGTTGTTGCGAATCGAGGACGGCCAATATGGAAAGTGCATTCACTGCGCTCAGCCGATTCAGGAGAAGCGGCTCGAGGCCGTGCCGTGGGCTAGATACTGCCTGCGTTGCGCGGATCTCAACGAGCGCGGCATGCTAATTCGCGAGGAAGAATAGATCTCAGTTTGATTCTGCATCCTGGATTTTGAAATCTGAGATTTGGGATTGGAGATGTGACATAATCGCGGCCTCCTGGGCAACTGGGAGGCCGCTCTTTTGTGCGCATACTCTGGCAGGTTGAGTTGGGGCAACGCTTTTCTCCGTGCAACCTCTGTGGTTCTCTGTGCCTCTGTGGTGAAATTGAGCCGAAGAACTCTCACCACAGAGACACAGAGGGCCACTGAGATCACACAGAGAAGGCGTACCTGGAATTACTGGCGCATTTTTACGGGCCATGTCCATCGCTGCTATCACCAGCACTGTTTACGATGCCGCGCTCGCACTCGTCTATCCGCAGGCCTGTGCGGTTTGCGGTGGCAGCGTTGAGTCGCGCCATGACGGAGTCGCTTGCGCCGCGTGTTGGCGTGCAACCCGGCTGTTTGCTGACGACGACACCTTATGCTGGAAGTGCGGCGCGTTCACGCGCGCCAACGTGAGCGAGGATCGGAGGAAGAGCATCCGCTGCGGCCAATGCGATGAAGACAGCTTTACCGCTGCGCGTGCTTGCGGATTTTACGAAGGAGCCTTGCGCGCTTCAGTGCTGGCGTTGAAACGCGAACCGCGTGTCGCTGCTCGTCTCGCTCACCTGATGTTTGCCACGCAACAGCGCGAGCCTGTTAACAGCGCTAACTTGATCATCCCCGTTCCGCTTCATCCCGGACGCGAAGGCGCGCGCGGGTTCAATCAGGCTGCTTTGCTGGCCCGCGAACTCGCCCGCCTCAGCAAGCTGCCGCTCGACGAACACAGCGTCGTGCGTCGTATTCAAACGGAGCGACATCGCGCGGGCATGGATGCGCGCGCCCGGCGCGAGAGCGTCACGGGTGCCTTCGCTGTTCGCCACGCTAATGCGATCGCCGGCCAACGCGTGTTGCTGATTGACGACGTGTTCACTACCGGAGCTACGGCGTCGTCGTGTGCCGCTGCTTTGAACGCGGCGGGCGCAGAAGGCGTGTTTGTGCTCACGATCGCGCGAGCGTTGCCAGACTCTAGCCTCTAGTCTCTAACCTCTGTACTATGACCGCATGCGAACCCTCTACGATCCGATCGAGCCATACGACACTGGCCGTCTGAAAGTGTCGGAGATCCACGAAATATATTACGAACAATGCGGCAATCCGAAAGGCAAGCCGGTGGTGTTTCTGCACGGTGGGCCGGGTGGCGGGCTGGTACCCGAGTATCGCCAGTTTTTCGACCGAGCGGCGTATCGCATCGTACTTTTCGATCAGCGCGGCTCGGGGCAGAGCACGCCGCACGCATCTCTGGAAGACAACACGACGTGGCATCTTGTCGCAGACATCGAGAAACTGCGCGAGCATCTGGGTATCGATACGTGGCAAGTGTTCGGCGGCTCGTGGGGCAGCACGCTTGCGCTTGCCTACGCCGAGAAGCATCCCAATCGTGTGACTGAGCTTGTGCTGCGCGGCATCTTTCTTTGTCGGCCGAAAGAAATCAAATGGTTCTATCAGGAAGGCACAAGCTGGATTTTCCCGGACGTGTGGGAAGAATTCGTTAAGGTCATTCCTGAGAGCGAGCGCGACGATATGGTGAGCGCCTACTATCGCCGTCTGACCAGCGAGGACGAGAAAGTTCGAGTCGAAGCCGCGCGCGCTTGGAGCATCTGGGAAGGCAGCACCTCGAGACTTCTCTTTGATTACGAGTCGATCGAAAGATTCGCCGACCCTCAGTTCGCGTTGGCCTTTGCGCGCATCGAATGTCACTACTTCATGAACAACTGCTTCTTCCCCACCGAAAACTATCTGATCGAGAACGTGGGCAAGATTCGTCACATTCCCGGTGTGATTGTGCAGGGGCGTTACGACGTTGTCTGCCCGATCAACAGCGCGTGGGATCTGCATCGCGCCTGGCCGGAAGCTGACTTGCACATCACGCCCGATGCCGGACATTCGATCATGGAGCCCGGCAACCTGAGCGCGTTGGTGGAGGCGACGGATCGGTTTCGGTAGAATTCCTTGTGTCTTGTGGTGAGTCTTTCTGAGGGCTTTTTCACCACAGAGGCACAGAGGGCCACAGAGACGGCACAGAGAAAACCGTCCGATTTGGGCTCGGCCGCTGAGGCCATACTTTTGACACTCTCCGCTGGCCTCGCGTAATATCACCATCTACCATGAACGCGCGTGTGCTAGTTCTGAATGCTTCTTTCGAGCCCATCAACGTGTGCACTGAGCGGCGCGCGGTGGTGATGATCTTTAAAGGCGTGGCGCGCATGGAAGAGCACAACGGGCACATGCTCCATTCCGAGAGGCTCGCGTTGCACGCGCCCGCGGTGATCAGGCTGACTGAGTACCGGCACATTCCGTACGAGCGGCGGTCGCTTTCACGCAAGAACATTTTGCTGCGCGATCATTCGTCGTGCCAGTATTGCGGCAAACAGTCCGCACCGTCTGAGTTGACCCTGGACCACATCACGCCACGTTCGCGCGGCGGTGAGTCGGCCTGGGACAATCTGGTTGCTTGCTGCAAGCGTTGCAATCATCGCAAGGGCAATCGCACGCCCGAAGAGTCGGGGATGCATCTGCTGCGCCGGCCGCGCGCGTTCTCGCTGCACGTGAATCGCCAAATCATGCGCTATCTCGGTCGCGCCGACGAAACCTGGCGCAAGTATCTCTTCTATGAATCGGACGGCAGCACAGAGCTGTGCGCGCGCGGATGATGACGCCGGTCTGAAGGCGTAAGGAGAATCGTAATGAATGTTTTGATGCTTTTCGAGTTTCTTGGTAACCCGATGATCATAGTTCTGGTCGTCGCGGTGATCTTCCTGCTCTTCGGCGGTAGCAAGCTGCCGCAACTGGCGAAAGCGCTGGGCCAGAGTAAGAAGGCTTTCAAAGAAGGCATCGACGACGGAGAACCTGATGAGAAACCGAAGTCTGATTCGCGCGGTTCACTCGCATCCGTCGATGATGAGGCGTTGTTTGAAGAAGCACGGCGCCGCGCGCAACAAATGCGCGCTGACGAAACGAAGAAGATCGAACATTGATTAGGAGGGCTGGAGTTCGTCAGCGCCGTTAGGCGCGACATACTTATAGCCGCGAATCCAATTCAAATGACCGACGCGAGCGCGAAAGGCATAGCTTTCGCGCTCGCGTTGTCTTATTAGGTACGGAACCGCTCCCGCAAATCGCTCGCCCCAATCGGTGGCGACGTAGGGGTCCTGGAGGAAGGCGAGTTCTTTAGGTGATTTCGTATTCAACAAATTTCACCACAGAGGACACAGAGGAGCAAAGGCAATCAGCAGAGTCTAACGGTCAGTCTTGTTTTCCTCTGTGTCCTCTGTGGTTTGATCATCCTCGTAATAAACTTTCCCTCTCAACTTCTCCGGCAAACACTCCATTTCATCCTTCGCTGTGCCGTCGCTATGGACGTAGCGATAATCTTTGCCATAGCCGATGTGCTTCATCAGCGGCGTCACCGCATTACGAAGATGCAGCGGCACTGGCTCGCGCGCGGTTTTGACGGCGTCGTTGTTGGCCGCAGAGTAAGCACGCAGCACCGCGTTCGATTTCGGCGCGCGCGCGAGATAGATCGTCGCCTGAGTCAACGGAAAGAGCGCCTCGGGAAATCCGATCAAGTGGGTAATCTGCGCGGCTGCGGAGGCCTGGACCATGGCCTGAGGATCGGCGAGGCCGATATCTTCGGAAGCCAGAATGCAAAGTCGCCGCGCGATGAAAAGCGGATCGGCGCCGCCTTCAATCATCCGCGCCAGCCAGTAAAGCGCAGCGTTCACATCTGAGTTGCGCAGAGATTTGATCAGCGCGGAGGCCAGGTTGTAATGCTCTTCGCCGCCTTTGTCGTAAGCAAACTGCGCGCGGCCCAATGCTTCGATCAACGTCTCACTCGTGACCAGACGTGCGCCACTGCTATCTGGTTGCGTCGATTCGACCGCAGCTTCGAGCGCGGCCAACGCCACGCGCGCATCTCCGCCGGACGAATTTGCAAGCTGCACGATCAGTTTATCGGAAACTTCGGGATGCAGACTCGCGAGTCCGCGCTCTTCATCAGCCAGAGCGCACCGCAGAATGGCCTGCACTTCGTCTTCGCTGAGCGGATTCAGAACCAGCACACGGCAGCGCGAGAGCAGCGCGCTGGTCACTTCAAACGAAGGATTTTCGGTCGTCGCGCCAATCAGCGTGACAGTTCCGTTCTCGACCGCCGGCAACAGAGCGTCCTGCTGAGCTTTGTTGAAGCGATGAATCTCGTCGATGAAAAGGATGGTGCGGCGGCTGCGACGGCGATCGAGTCGCGCTTCGGCGATCGCGGCGCGCAGGTCTTTCACGCCGGAGAAAACGGCCGAGAGCGCGATAAATTCCGCGTCGGCCTTCTCCGCCAACAGTCGCGCCAGCGTGGTCTTGCCGGTTCCAGGCGGACCCCAAAAGATCAATGACGGAAGCGTTGCGCCACTTTCAATCAAACGGCGGAGCACGCGGCCTTCGCCGACGAGGTGTTCCTGTCCTACAAACTCGCCAAGCGCCCGCGGCCGCATGCGAGCGGCGAGCGGCGATGACACGTCGCCCCCCATTGAGTCCGCCATTTCGGGAAACAAATTTGTCGCACTTCTGCTGGGCATTGGTTTGTAAATCAGCCTATCACACCTTGAAATCCTGAGCATCTGGATTGTGTTTGCCGCGAGCCCCGGAATTAGTCGCCGATCGTGCGGCCAAAAGTTTGGCGCTACGGAGGTGATGATTCATAATGCGGGCACCCTGATTTCACTTTGCGGAGGTTCGGAAGATGCCAAATACAACTGCTTCGATTTCGCGGCGCAAGTTTGCGAAATTGCTGGGCGCAGGCGCGGCTTGCGCCGTGGCGAGCCCGAGAATCGCGCGCGCCGGCTCCTTGCTCTCTGGTGTGGTAACGCATTCTGCTGTGGGCTCCACCAGCGCGGCTAACATCGTGCGTTTGAGCGCGAACGAAAATCCGTACGGGCCATCGCCGATGGCGCTCCGGGCGATGACGGATGCGTTCAGTCTTTCCTGCCGTTATCCCGACGACCACGCCGAGGTCTTGATTGAGTCGCTGGCCAAAATCAACGGCGTGGGCCGCGAGGAGATCTTGATCGCCGATGGCTCAGGCGAGATTTTGAAGCTGTGCGCGGCGGCGTTCACCGGCCCGATGTCATCGGCTGCAAATCGTCCGGTTGAGCTGGCGCCACGTTCGCGCGGAGGCGTGATGCCGGCCTTCATGCCCGGACGCGGCAAAATGATCGTCGCCGATCCAACCTTCGAAGCGATTCTCAATCACGCGCGCGTCAACCGCGCTGAGGTCGTCCAGGTTCCGCTCACGGCCAGCTTCGCTCACGATCTGACGAAGATGCTCTCCGCCGCCAGCGAAGGCTTGATCTACATTTGCAATCCCAACAATCCCACGGCGAGCATTACTCCGAAGAACGAAATTCGCGAGCTGCTGACGAAAGCGCCGCGCGAGACAATGATTCTGATAGATGAGGCTTACCATCATTACGCCGACAGCGCTGATTACGAAAGCGTGATCCCGCTGGTCAAGGATCATTCCAACTTGATCGTCGCGCGCACCTTCTCGAAAATTTTCGGGATGGCTGGATTGCGCTTGGGTTACTGCGTGGCTCAGTCGGAAACGATTCAGCGCCTCCGGCCGCATCAAACATGGGACAGCGTGAATATCATGGCGATGGTTGCCGCGATCGCGAGCCTCAACGACGCGGACCAGGTGACGAACGGTCGGCGATTGAACAGCGAAACGAAGAAGTTTGTGTTAGGCGAATTGGAGGCGATGGGTTTCAAGAGTATTCCTTCGCAGGCAAACTTTATAATGATCGATGTGAAACGACCGATGCGGCCCATGCTCGAAGGTTTGCGACAGCGTGGCGTCCAGGTTGGCCGGTTATTTCCCGCTCTGCCAAATCACATGCGGGTGACAATTGGAAAGAGGCCAGAGATGGAAGCGTTTCTATCGTCGTTTCGGCAGGTCGCGGGGACAGTCTGACTCCAACTTCTCCAGAAGAATCGAGCATGATCTCGTCTCAGATTGCGCGCCGCGCAGTATGGCGGCCGTTGTGGCAGTTGCCCGGAAGATCCGACCTGGTTCTGTCGCTGGCGAAGCGCGAACTCGCGGCGCGCTACAAAGGATCTGTGCTTGGCATTCTTTGGGCCGTGTTGACGCCGATCGTGATGATTGCAATCTTCACGATCATCTTCGCCGGGATTTTCAAAGCGAAGTTCGGCGCCAGCAACTCAAGTTGGGACTATGCGCTTTATCTGTTTTGCGGGCTGCTGCCCTGGAACGCGTTCCAGGAATCTGTGCAGCTTTCATCTACTACAATCGTGGGTCACGCGAATTTGGTGAAGCGCGTTGTGTTTCCACTCGAAACTCTGCCGGTCTCCCAGTCGCTGGCGGCGGTCGCGAATCAGATGTTCGGCACGGTGGCGCTTCTGGCGGCAGCGCTGATCCTTCGACGCGAATTGCACCCAACGATACTGCTATTGCCGGTGTTGTTAATACCGCAGTTCATCGCGACGCTCGGAGCGGCGTGGCTGCTCGCCGCGCTCGGGGTTTTTGTTCGTGACATCGTGCAGGGAATATCGCTGGTGTTGATGGCCTGGCTGTACCTGACGCCGATCATTTATCCAGAATCGATGGTTCCTCCCCGCTACCAGTCGCTGGTTAATCTGAATCCTTTCACGCCGCTGGTCCGCAGCTATCGCCGAATCATTCTCGAAGGCGCCCTACCGGATTGGCGCGGCCTGGTCTACTTTACGGTCTTCGCCGTGGCGTCCTTTCTTGTCGGTTATTGGTGGTTCGCCAAATCCCGCAAGAACTTCGCCGATGTCATCTAATTAGGGTGAAATTGAGGCCGTTTTGTCCGGGTTTCACCGTGAAAAACGGCGTTGACACTGGTTCTTCCGCGTGTTAGCGTAGAAGGGCCGCTTGACTCTGAAGTGGCGCGGCATAATTTAAGCTCGGGTCTCCTCCGCGGCAGCACTCGCACGACCCACCGTTCCGGCTTGAACAGTCCCAGTCAGGCAAGAGTTCATAACAAATGACATTCGACAAGGCAAAGTCTCTACGGGCGGCTGAGAAGTATCTCGAATTAGGGAAGATTCCAGCGGCCATAAAAGAATATACGCAGATCGCTGCAAACGAGCCGGACGATTTCGCCACTATTAACACGCTGGGCGATCTTCACGTGCGGGTTGGTAATCAGCCCGCCGCGATCTCCTGCTTTCGTCGCATCGCCGAGCATTACCGCGAACAAGATTTCGCGCTGAAGGCGATCGCCGTCTATAAGAAGATCGATCGTCTTCAGCCTCGCGATACAGAAATCGCGACTAACCTTGCTGACCTGTACGCCAAGCAGGATCTGGTCGTCGAGGCGCGTGCCCATTATCTGGCCGTTGCCGATGCTCATAACCGCGCCGGTAACAGGCAGGACGCGTTGGAAATTCTGCGCAAGATCGCCGATCTCGATCCGCAAAACACAGACATCCGCATCAAGCTCGCCGAAGGGTATCTGAAGGAAGGGGTGAAGCCCGAGGCGGCGGCCTGCTTTACGGAAGCCGGACAGCGACTGCTAACGCGCGGCGCGTTCGACAACGCTCTCGAAGCATTTGGTAGATCACTGGAGATTCGTCCCACGGATATTGCTTCTCTGAAGGGCGTGCTGGCAGCGCACAGTGCGCGCGGAACGGCGGATGAAGCTGCAGAGGCGATCGAGCGTGTGGTCGCCAGCGATCCCGACAACCTCGAGTTGCTGTCGATGCTGGCGAGCGCGTATGTCGCCGCGGACGACGCACCACCGGCCGAGCGCGCAATCGAGTCCCTGGTCGCCAAAGAGTCGTCCGCGTATCTTCGATACATTGATGTGGCCCGGCTCTATCTTCGAACCGACAAGGTCGAGGATGCCGTGCGCGTCGTTGCCTGCATCACGGAACAGATGCTCGCGGAGCGCGAAGCAGAACAATTGCTCGTGCTTGTCGACGAGTTGCTCGCATGCGACTCAGACAACGTTCAGGCTTTGCGCTTGCTTGTGCGCGCACACTGGTGGCAGCGCGACATGGAGAAACTAGGGGCCTCGCTCGAAAGATTGGCAGAGGCTGCTCAGGCGGCGGGCCTTGAGTCGGACGAGCGCTATGCCCTTACGCAACTGACCCGACTGGTTCCCGAGCATGGACACCACGCGGAACGACTCGAGCAGCTCGGCGGCGCGGAAGAGACGGCCGAACTGTTGCCGGAATTTGCGACGAGCAATGAATCACCTTCGGAAACGACCACGGATCAGTTTGCATTTCAATCGGAAGCGGTCTCGGCGCCAGTTGGCGAAGCAGAGTTTGAGTGGAACTCCTTGGGCGAAATAACTGACGCGGGGTCGGAGACTTCGGCAGAAGCTTCCGGGGCCCAGGGATTTACTTTCGAGAGCATCGTTGCCGAAGAGTTGCCCTCAACTTCCGAGCCAGCCGTCGAGGACGATGCCGAGTCGCGGAACTCCGATCTGCGTGCGCGCGAACTCGAAAGCGTAGATTTCTATATCGCGCAAGGTTACCTGGACATCGCGGTCGACACGCTCGACTTGCTGGAACGCCAGTTTGGGTCACAGCCGGACATTGATATTCGTCGACAGCGTCTTCAGCAAGCGTCCGATACGCCAATTAAGGAGCCCGCTGTTCAGACAGAGACGGTTGACTATGAAGTGGATCGGACGCCGGCGAAGGGATTGAATGGTTCCGCACAAGCGCCCCACGAGATCGCCGCGCCACCCCATAACATCAACATCGAGCCGGCTCCCGCTTATCAAGGCATCGATCCGGGCCTGGCCGAAGTTTTTGAGGAGTACCGCCTGTCGGCTGAGAGCGACGGCGAAACGGGAACTAACGGCGACTACGAAACTCATTACAACCTCGGCCTGGCTTACAAGGAAATGGAACTGTTCGAAGAGGCGCTGCAAGAATTCCAGGTCGCGGTGGCGATGGTCAAGCCAGGTGACGGCACGCCACGCTACTTGCACTGCTGCAATCTCCTGGGACATTGTTTCATGCAGAATGGAGTCCCGCGGTTGGCTTTGAAGTGGTTTAGCGACGGACTGAATGCGCCGGGCGCGTCGGAGGACGAGCGCCAGGCTCTGCGCTATGAACTAGCCGCTGCCTATGAGCACGTCGGTGAATTGAATCGCGCCATAGCTCTTTTCACTGAAGTCTACGGAAAGAATGTTTCATACCGAGGAGTCAACGAACGGTTGCGGGCGTTGCAGCAGCGAGCCGGTGAATCAAAGAATGGCAAGCATGCGCCGGGACACAAAGCTGCCAAGAACAGGAAGCATCGTTCGAAGTAGGCCCGCCGACGTTTAGGAATCCTCGCTCTCATCGCGTAAGATACTGAGTCGAGTTTAGAGTTCAACCTTTTGGGTCGCAATTGCGTATCTAAAACAGAAGGCTTGAACCCTGAACTATTCAACCTGGTATTGGGCGAAGGAGTAGATCGAATGTCTTCGCGGCTCTCGGTAATTTTCTACATCATTCTCTGTCTTGAGCTTGGAGCGGCGCTTATCGTGTTGCCATGGATCCCGTATGGCTGGTTGGGTCTGAGCTTGAGCGATTGGGGTAACAACTATTTTCTTGTGATGGCTGCGCGCAAGACTGGCCTTTATGGGTTGCAGGGTCTTGTGGCGTCGGGCTGGGTGCGCGGCGCGGTTTCCGGACTTGGCTTTTTGAATCTGGCAATGGGGTTTTGGGAGTTATTTCACTTTCGCCAGACCGTGCGGGCGCTGGACGCGGGGCTGCCTTCTGTGGAAAGCTCGCGCCGAGAGACTTCCGAAACCACTGCAAACAATGGCGCTGCTTCTGCCAAAACCGATCCTCTATCTGATTACCCGCGGCGCAACCGCTGAAGCAACTACTTCGGCAAGCAAAGAGTTTCAGGACATCCTGGGCCAGGTTTCAGCCGCAGTCGCCGCGGGCATTCAACTAATCCAACTGCGAGAAAAAAGATTGATTGCGCGCGTCTTGTTTGAGCTTACCGCGCGCGCAGCGGAATTTACGCGTGGTACTTCCACGCGCTTGCTGGTCAACGATCGCGCAGACATCGCGGCCGGCGCGGGCGCCGACGGCGTGCATCTGACGACGCGCTCGCTTGAGCCGAAGATTGTGCGCAAAACTTTCGGTGATGATTTTCTGATTGGCGCCTCGACACACTCCCTTGCGGAAGCAACGGCTGCGCGCAACGGCGACGCTGATTTCGTTGTCCTTGGGCCAATTTTCCCGACGCCGTCGAAGGCGGAATACGGACCGCCCCTGGGAGTGCACGGATTGGCCGACGTTGCATCAGAACTAGCGCCCTTTCCAGTGCTCGCTCTCGGCGGGATTTCGACCGAAAACGCGCAGGAGTGTTTGCGCGCTGGCGCGAGCGGCATTGCCGGCATTAGTCTCTTCCGCGCGACGGAGAACTTGGGTAGGACGTTCGAAGAGATTGGAAAGCTCGCCCAAATTCACTAAGGAGTCGTAAAAGTGAAAACCAAATTCCGGAGCCGCGTGCCGTGGCGCGAGAAAATGGAAAGACCTCAGGAGCCGAGGCTTGTTCGCGTCCCGCCGAAGATGTCGCGGTTGGGAAAAGCCATGATGCTGATTCCCACGCCGAAGCTTGTGGACGAGATCGTCCGACAGGTTCCCAGAGGTAGGCTCGTCACTGTGGGCGAAATCCGCAGGAAGCTTGCGGCCGATTTCTCGGCCGATGTAACTTGCCCGCTGACGACGGGCATCTTCATTCGAATCGTTGCGGAAGCTGCCGAAGAGGATCGCGCGAATGGTCGGAAGCGTGTCGCGCCTTACTGGCGGGTCATCAAGGATGATGGCAGTCTCAGTCCAAAGTTTCCCGGCGGAATTGAGCAGCAGGCGAGTCATCTTCGCGGTGAAGGCTGCGCGATTGCCCGGCGCGGAAAAAGGACTGTGCTCAAAGACTTCGAACGACGCCTGGCTGTCCTGAAATAGTCCGAAAGAGCCGGGATGAATGGTAAAGAGAAAGTGACCGCGCCCATTACTCTAACCATCGCAGGTTTCGACCCTTCGGGCGGCGCGGGAACCATCGCCGATATCAAAACTTTTACTGCCTTTGGTTGCACACCGAGCGCCGCGATTACTTCTCTGACGTTTCAAAACGCGCGCGGCGTGTGGGGCGCGACGCATCAGACCGCTGAGACAGTGCGCGAGCAGGTAATGGCGATCGTGGCCGAATCGTCAATCGCGGCCGTGAAGACGGGTATGCTGCCCACGCCAGAGATTGTCCGCGAAGTTGCGCGACTGTTTCGTGAAACGAGACTGCCCGCACCAGTGGTCGATCCGGTGTCGCGCTCGACTTCCGGTTACGAGTTGATGGAAGAAGATGCGATCAAAGTGCTACTGGCTGAGTTGATGCCACTGGCGCGCGTGATCACGCCAAACATTCCCGAAGCGGAAACGCTCACCGGGCTGCGCATCGAGAACGAAAAGGGAATGCGCGAAGCCGCAATCAGACTGCGCGAGATGGGCGCGCGCGCCGTGATGATCAAAGGCGGACACGGGCCAATGCAGTGGTCAGAGGTCAGCGGTCAGAGGTCAGTGCGGGGCAGTAGCCCGACCGTTAGGGAGGGCTCCGCTCAAGCCATCGACTTGCTCGATGATGAGGGCCACGTTACGGTTTTTAGCGGCGAGTGGATTGACTCGCTGCCGGTGCGCGGCACGGGTTGCATGTTGTCATCCGCGATTGCCGCTTGCCTGGCTAAAGGGCTGGCGTTGGAAGAAGCCGTCAGCAGAGCGAAGGAATTCGTCGCCCACGCGATTCTGGATTCAAAACTCCAGACTCAAAACTAAGAACCACGACTAATCATTCGATCGTCACTTTTTCCATCTTCACTTCTGACAGCGGCCGATCGCTGCCGTCGGTCTTACTCGTGGCGATCGCGTTGACCACATCCTGTCCTTCGGTGACGCGTCCAAAAATCGTGTAGCTTGGCGGCAGACCGTAGTCCGCATGCATGATGAAAAACTGCGAACCGTTGGTGTTCGGGCCGGCGTTGGCCATCGCGACCGTGCTGGCTTTGTAGCCACGCTGATAAACCTCTGAGGTCGGATTAATCTCATCCGCAAATTTCCCGCCCCACGCCGACTGTCCGCCGCGTCCCGTGCCCGTGGGATCGCCGCCCTGGATCATGAAGCCCTTGATAACTCGATGAAAGATCACGCCATCATAGAAACCCTTTTCGGCGAGCAGGCGAAAGTTCTCGGTCGTCTTTGGCGCGTCCTGTTCCAGTAACTCAAAACGGATCGTGCCCTGGTTGGTTTGAATTACTGCGGTTCGATTTGGCATTACCTGTCTCCTCTTAGTTGTTGCAAAGCAGATAGCTTAACCGCAGAGTGCGCAAAGTGCACGTAAGGGACGTCGAGCTTTTCCTCGGCGTCCCTCTGCGAATACCTCTGCGCCCTTTGCGGTTTCATTGCTTTCGCCGACGCAAGATTCTCACTCCATCTGACGGATTCACCCGTAAACAGCTATCATGGTCGGCCCGGCACGCGCGTGCGTCGCCCAAAACCTTTGAAAGGAATCACTGAACAAACACTATGAATGTGACTCATCTCGAATGCGCCGCGTGCGGCCTCAGGCACGAGGCACGACGGTTGCACAACCTCTGCACGCAATGCGGCAAGCCGCTTCTGGTTCGTTACGATCTAGAACGCGCAGCGGCGTCTTTGACAAAAGAAAGTTTGAGCGCGCGCGAGCCGGATCTATGGCGCTATCGCGAGGTTCTGCCGGTTGAGCGGGACGAGAACATCGTCAACCTGGGGGAAGGATTCACGCCGCTCGTGAACGCATCGCGACTGGGAACGCAACTCGGTCTGAATCAGCTTTACATCAAGGACGAAGGCCAGAACCCGACGCAGAGTTTCAAAGCGCGAGGCATGGCCGCGGCGGTTTCGATGGCCAAAGAATTGGGCGCGACGAAACTAGCCGTGCCATCGGCGGGCAACGCGGCAGGCGCGCTGGCGGCTTACGCGGCACGCGCGGGATTGGAAGCATTCATTTTCATGCCGAACGATACGCCGCGGGCAAATGTGATCGAATGCGAGCAAACCGGGGCACACGTGACGTTGATGGACGGACTGATCACCGATTGCGGCGCGGAAGTCGCACGCCGAAAAGAAGCCGAAGGTTGGTTCGACGTTTCGACTTTGAAGGAGCCTTATCGGATCGAAGGCAAGAAAACGATGGGATATGAATTAGCGGAGCAATTCGATTGGGAACTGCCTGACGTGATCATCTATCCGACCGGCGGAGGCACGGGACTGATCGGAATGTGGAAAGCGTTCGACGAGATGGAACAGATGGGCTGGATTGGATCGAAACGACCGCGCATGGTCACGGTGCAAGCCGCCGGTTGCGCGCCAATCGTTCGCGCCTTCGAGGAAGGGAAGCGCTTCGCAGATGAATTTCCCAATGCGCAAACGACCGCGTCGGGCCTGCGCGTGCCCCGCGCGATCGGCGACTTTCTGATCCTCGACGCGCTGCGCGCGTCTGGTGGGACGGCGGTTGCGGTGACGGACAAAGAATTGATCGACGCGACAAAAGAAATTGGCGCCGCCGAAGGAATCTTCTGCGCGCCGGAAGGTGCGGCGTGCTTGCCGGCGCTCCGGAAGTTGATGGCAAACGGTTCCGTGAAGCCCGATGAGCGAGTCGTGCTTTTCAATACCGGCAGTGGTGTGAAGTATGTCGAGAGCTTCTCGTGAGTGGGGCATTCATCGTAGTCGAAACGCGATGAGCGCCGAAGGCGCGGCAGAATATAGCCCCGGGCGTGAGCCCGGGGATCGTACAGGAAAATTGAACCAAGCCCGCTTTAGCGGGCGACAGAAGGCGGAGGCGCAGCCTCTTGCTCACTAAAAAACTAACGGTAAGGCAGAGCCTTACCGCACGTCAGGCGGCAAAGCCGCAGGAGGAGAATCATGACTAGGAAACTCTTGGCATCTGTGGTTGCAGCGTTGGTGCTCAATCTTGTCTGCGTGACTTCTGCGTCCGCAAAGCCTGCCGTGGACAAAGAAGCGCAGTTCGCCGCAAAGGTGAAGGCCGCGATCTTCAAGCTCGGCACTGGGCCGGCGGCGCGAGTTGAATTGAAGTTGCGCGACGGAACCAAGTTGAAAGGGTATGTCACCGAAGCTGGCGACGACCGCTTCGTCGTTATTGACGAGAAGAGCGGCGCATCGAGAGACGTTCCTTATCCGCAGGTCAAGCAGGCCAAAGGCAACAATCTTTCAACGGGTGCTAAAATCGCCATCACAGTTGCGATTGTGGTGGGGCTGCTATTCCTTTTGACTGTGGTGATTGGTCGTACTTAAGCGAGCACATTCTTGTACACCAACGAGTACAAGGGGAATCTCATGAAATCTAGAACCGGTGTTGCGATCGTGGTCACTATTATCCTCTGCTCTGCGTCATCATTCGCGCAGCAGTTCACGATGACGTGGCTTACCGACACCGACCGCGCCAAACTGGAATCACTGCGCGCTGCCGGCTTCGAAGCGCTCTTCAATCTTGATTACGAAGCGGCGCGCAAGAACTTCAGAGAGATTGCGGAGTCGCTGCCAAACCACCCGGCGGGCCCGCAGTTTCTGGCCGCGAGCCTGTGGATTGAAACGCTCTATCAATCGCGGCGTCTGCAGTCCTCGCTTTACGATAGCGATTCGTTTTATTCGCAGAACGAAGACAAAGCCGACCCGCGCACGGTCGATCAGTTTCGGAACTGGACGCGCCAGGCGCGCCAGCTTGCCGAAGCGCGCCTGAAGCAGAATCCGCTTGACGCGGAGGCGCTCTATTTTCTTGGCGCGACCGAAGGTTTGAAGGCTTCGTTTGAAGAAGCGGTCGAGCGCCGCCATTTCGCGGCTTTGAAAGACGGATCGGATGCCGTCGATCGTCATCGCGAAGTGATCAAGCTCGATCCTGCTTATCACGACGCCGAGATCACGATCGGTTTGTACGACTACACGGTTGGCTCGCTGCCGCTGGCGTATAAGATCCTGGCCGGAGTCGCCGGCTTTCACGGCTCGAAAAAGCGCGGGCTGGCGACGATCGAGCGCGTCAGCCAGGAAGGCCGTTGGGCTCGCGATGATGCGAAGACACTGCTGATTGTTTTGTACACGCGCGAGAAACGATTTGCCGAAAGCGCCGCGCTCGCTCGCGAGTTGGGCGCCAAGTACCCGCGGAATTATCTCTATCGTTTGGAAGCGGCCGACGCGCTTGTTTCGCAAGCAGTGCTCGAACGCGAAGCGAACCATGCAACTGCGACGACCGTTACAGAGAATGAAGCTTTCGCGACCTTCGAAGCGCTGCTGCGCGACAAAGCAGTGCGCGACACGGCGGCGCGCGCCTTCGATCTGATCCATTTCAAATACGGCGAAGCTTTGTCAACCGCCGGCCAACACGAAAAGGCCGCGAAAGAGTTCCTGGCTGCGGCTGATACGCCGAACGCGCAAGCCGGGCTGGCGACGATGGCGCATCTTTACGCGGCGCGCGCGCTCGATCTCGCGGGCAAGCGTAACGACGCGTTGACGCAATATCGCGCCGTGCTGGCGCGGCCCAACGTCTACGACGCGCACGAGCAAGCGCAGGCGGGATTGAAGGAGGCGTTTAGGAAGAAGCTAACTTAAAATGTTTCGCACGCGTTTGGTCTGACTCTCAAACACAAACGCCAGCGTTTTGTAGATCAGCTTCGCGCAGAGAAAAGCGGAAGCGCTCTGTCCTTCGACAAAGGAGTATTCAGTCAAATCCATGCCGACGACGCGGCGCTTGCGCGCGAGTGTGCGAATCAAGCCAATCGTTTCGTACCAGCCGAGCCCGCCGGGCTCTGGCGTGCCGGTCGCCGAAACCAGAGAAGGATCCAGACCGTCGATGTCGATGGTCAGATAAACATTTTCGCTCAAGCCGTCGACTGCGTCGTCCCACCAATCATCGCGTCCGACGATGTCTCTGGCCCAGAAAATCCGCGTCGGCAGGCCATCAAGAGCGCGCGCTTCATCGACGGAGATCGAGCGAATCCCCACCTGCACCGAAGGAATGCGCAGGTCTTTGACGACGCGCGCCATGATTGAAGCATGCGAATACGGCGTCCCGTCGTAGGTGTCGCGCAGGTCCGCGTGCGCATCAATTTGCAGGACGGAAAGGTTCGGATACTTCTCGGCATGCGCGCGGATAACCGGCGCGCTCACGGAATGTTCGCCGCCAATCATCGCGATGAATTTGTCGCTTGAGACCAAGTGCTGCGCGCGATCGTAGAGCGAGTTCATCATCTGCTCAGGTGGATCGAGCGATGGCGATTCATCGAGCGTGTGAATGCCGAGCTTATAAACTTCGGCGTCAGTCTCTTCGTCGTACAGTTCCATGTTGCGCGACGCGTCGATGATCGCCGCCGCGCCTTGCCCGGTGCCGCCGCCGCACGAAACCGTGCCTTCGTAACTGATCGGCCAGACCAGAATGCGCGAGTCTTCGAGACTGGAAAATTCTTCTTCGGCGATGCCGCCGAAGTTCATGGGCAGGGATTGCGACTCGGTCATGCGTCGCAGTTTAGCGAAGGTGGGAGCGAGAAGCCAGAAGAGTGCGGATAAAAGAAAAAGAGATCAGCCTTTCTTCTTTTTCTTCTTTGATCGCTTTGCCTTTTGTTTTCTGGCTATTCGCTTCCCCTTTTTCTTACGAGCTTCCATCTGTTCGCGAAATCTAGCGACCTTTGATAATTCCTTTTCGGCCAAAGACGCCTGTCTTATAGCCGTTTGGGCCAATGCCTCTGCTAGTTCTCGGCGCTCCTCAGCTTTTCGAGCAAGTTCATTGCTAAGTTGGATCATCGCCCAATACTTGTTTGACGGACGAGCCTGAGCTAGCAGCTTCTCAGGGGATTCGCCGTACTTGGAACTTAAGTTATCTTTGTAAGCTTGCCTGACTTCGACTATATTCAGTTTATCTTGGTCGATTACTGCGTCGATCGTTCGTTCATCCAGCAAGCTCAATCCGGCCTGAGCGCATCCCCAAAGAATAGTCTGAAACGCCTCGTCTGCTGTTTTCGCATCGGCGGTGGGATTTGAGATCGTTGACGCGAATCTCAAGAACGCCTCTGTCTGCCAAGTGAGTGTACCGAGAGGCTTATCGACACGATTCAACCTCCATGTGTCGCTGATAAACCAGGAAGGTGATTCTTCTCCCTGGTCAGAGAGAACGTAATATGCTCCTTCTCGTTCACGCTTTACTATTAGAACAGCTTCCGCCTCTGGCGTGGCTTTTTTATAGGGATCAGTCGTTTCTACGTCCTCTGGAATGGAAGAGTGCTGCTCAAATGCGAAGGACGGCGAATAATCGCGTTCAGTCGAGATATCGACAATTTTTTGCGTGTAGCTATCCGCGTCTTTGAAGTCACCCTCCGAGAACCCAGGCCAATTCTGGAACGCAATTACTTCTATTCCGACATGCTGTAACTTATTCTTAAGGTCTTCGTAGTTTGGACGTCGTTTACCGAAGGCTTCAAATAGATAGTTTCCCCAATCGCTGGAACCCTCGACTAGTCGCCAATTCGTGAAGCCCTCCAGAAACTGATTAGGTTTACGATATGGTAATTGCCCCGTTGCAGCAGCGATTACATCCGGAGAATCGGGCCCGCGTTCAGCTATTGTTCGCTCCGCGAATGTCAGGTGAGAGAATGTTTCTCTGAATAGCTTGTCTGTGGTAAAGAAGCGCACGCCTGAACCATTTAGTCGCGATATACAATCTGAAAATACGGGATGGGTCGAGGCTGCAAGAGCTAGTGTGGGGATTTGGACGTTTGAGTCGATTAGCCAAACCGTGTCCTTAGCTTCGGAGAGCCTTTCTCGGGCTACTTCCCCAAAAACCCCAAGTGAATGATAGGCAAAGAAACCTTGAGAGATCCTGCCTAGATAGTCCCTCTCCGGTTCTTCTGGCGCAACGAAAATATCGACAGAAGTCGTTGAAAATGCTTGCCGCATCAATAGAGAGCCATATCGAGCGGACGCTTCATTAATGAATCTTATTATGGAACTTGGTATGGGGCTCTCCCTGTGCTTACCTGAAAACAAAGTGGTTGTCAGCGTTAATCCACCCTCTCTAAAATAACCTGTCAAGGAGGCCTCGATGTCAGAAGCGATGTCTGCCGCTTCCGCGTCCGATACGTCTGGATAGTTCTTTCGCGTACGCAGTTGCAGCGAAAGTTTGAAGCGCTCCCGCATGTGCTCAAAGCGTCTCCTGTTCTCTTCCATCAGAGACTCAGCCTTGTCACCGACTGAAAACTGATCACCAACTGGATTCAATAGACCTTCCGCTACGGCCCTGTCTCTCACTTGTCTGGAAAATTCTAGAGGCACTACCATGCCTTCCGGCCAACCTGATATTCGCAAGGCCTTTTCTAGCGTGAATTGTCCTAGAGACGAAAGCAAAGGAATCGTCGACTGCATTGCGGCAATTATGATTTCTACTCGCTTTTCCTCGAAGTCTCTTTGAATGGACAGTTTATTGAATACATAAAATCCCGGTGCCGCAGCATTGCTACCAAGGGGCGATTCAGAAACCTTAGCTATTTGCTCCTTAATGTGCACAGTCGTCCGGGGCGGAATGAATTGTGTAACGCTCTCAATCAACCTCAATAGATTTCGATGTGTTCCGTCCTTGTTATCGTATGTGATTACTCGGATTCTATATTGCTCAAGATATTCTCTAACTGTGGTGACTGGCACATCAGGAGCAATCCAACAGATGGGTTGGTTAACACCCGCGCCCTCTTTCGCAGCGCGGAGAACGTGTCGAATGTTTTGGTCGGACAACGAATGACCTATGACGACGACACGATTCATCTGGAATATAGAGGTCATTTTGATGCGCCAATAATTCCATTCGTCACCGCTGGAAATGCTCTTGTATTGGCTGGTCGTGAGGATAAGACCAGTTTCTGATCTCAGATCTCCATGAAGCTTGACAATCGCACCATGGAGTTCTGGTAGCAGGCTACCAAAATGATCCTTAGAATTTGAGTATGCGATGTAGGTTTCCTTCAGCGCTGTTAACTGCCTCTGAATTTCGTCGTCATAATTAGTAGTCAAATAAACTGGGACTGGCCAGCGAGCAATCAACTTGTAGATTTGAGCGGATGAGCCCGCTGGGGGTTTTAACTTGCTGTTGAGAACTTCCAGAAGTTTAGGCCCACCTAGAATATTCTTCGCTTCTTCAAAGACCTGTGGGTAATCCTTCTTAGCCATCGCCGTCGTTAGTCTGCTGAAATCACTGCCAGCGGCGTCAATCTTAGCAGCAGAAACGGCGGTGGAAGCGAGGCCTTCCCAGGAAGGGTATCCCATCCCGT
>DASZZL010000193.1:0-22054 GCA_035545035.1 Pyrinomonadaceae bacterium | reverse complement strand
TGATTAAGAATCTCGTTTTCCGCTTCTGTCTGTCGTCGCACGTTCGCCAGCACCGAGCCTGCTTGATCGATTCGTTCGCCGGTGGCGCGACGCGCAGCTTCCGCCATCTCTGCCTCGGCAGTCGTTTTCGCGCGACGCTCTTCCAGCTCACGACGCTCTTCAGAAAGTCGCGCGGTATCATCGGCGACTACGCGCAGGTGACGCTCGGTGCGTTCGACATCCTGCTTCACGGTGCTTGCGTTTAGTTCGCGCGTCATCGCCTCGCGCTCTTCGCGGGCGATCGAATCGTTCAGCAGCACGACTGTCTCTTCCAAACCAGTGAGACGGGAGCGCGCGTCTTTCGCAGACATTTCCGCGACGGCCAGCTCACCAGCCAGTTCATTGCCGCGCAGCTCCAACTCGCGCAGCTCACGTTTGAAAGTCAGCAAGCCCGCGCCTTCTTCCGGTCCCGACGTGTCGGGATTGCCGGCATTGACCAGTTGTCCGCCCGCGACCCAGTCACCCTCCGTCGTCACGAACATGTCGCCGGTTGCCAGCGACAACGCGGTGGCATCGTCGAGCGTGTCTACGATCCGCGCGTTCATTCTTTCCGGCAAAGTGCGTTCGAGCACGGTCAGCAATTCGCGCGGCGTTCGCAGGATATCGCCGATGCGTGGCCCATCGATCCCGACGGGCACGTATTGTTGTCGAGACGCGGCGGCGGTCGCAGTACCGGTGCGGGTGAGTACCGTTGTCTCATCACTGCCGCCGTGAAAGCCGGTTACCAGAAACGTAGCGCGTCCTGCCTGATTTTCTTTCAGCCAGCCGGCCGCGCGGATTGCGTCGTCGGGCGTGGGCACCAGGATCGACTGCAACGAAGAACCGAACACACCTTCGACCGCTCGCTCCCATTGCGCGTCAACCTGAATTGAGTCGGCCAGCGTTCCGATCAAATGAAAGTCTTCGCGCTCGTTGGCTGAAAACGCTTCCTGAACCGCCAGCGAGTAATGCGCTCGGCGCTGGTCCAGCTCTTTCAAGCTCTCCACCTTGTGCAGGGCGCGCGAGTGATCGTCGCGTACTCGAGTCTGTTCCGCGTCGGTGTCGGCTACACGCTCATGCCCTTCGACAACTGCTTTGACGGCCGCCTCGCGCTCCGCGACCAGTCTCGCCAGTTTTTCACGCGTGGCTAGGACTTCCTGATTTAGCTTCTCGGCCTCGGCGCTTCGTTCAGCGTAAGACGCGTTAGCGCGCTCGCCCTCGCGGGCCAGGCCTTCGGCCTGCTGCTCCAGTTTTTCGAGCGCGTTTTCCAGTTGCCGCGCCAATTCGCTTAGCCGTTCGGCGGCCACTGTGTGGGTCAACAACTCGGCGCGCGCAGCTTCAATGTCTTTTTCCGCCTGCGCAACTTCAGCCAGGCTCTGCGCATGCGTCTCTTCAGCCAGGCGCAGCGCGGATGTTGTTTGGTCGTTTTCAGCGCTCAGTTTGGCGTCGGCCTGGTGCAAGCGTTCCAGCTCAGACTCGATCGTCACCAGCCGCGCACCAAGCGCTTCGACTTCTCGTTGAATTTCCGTGCGACGCTTCGTGAGGTTTTCGATCTGCTCTTCCTGATAGACGCGCTCGCGGATGCGACGATCTCTTTGCAGCGCAGCATCCGAAACGGCGGCGCGCACCTGGCCCAATTCGTCTTCGAGCGCACGGGCATTTTGGGTTGCCTCGCGGCTACCGTCGTCACGTTGGGCCAATTCCGCGACCAGGCGTTGATCGTCCTCTGTCGCGCTGTCCAACTCAGCCTGGGTCCGGGCCAGCATCGTGGCGAGGCTGCGCTCTTCGCCGACGTAAACGCGACGCAGCAGTTCCCGCAATTCTTCGCGCTGAATACGATACCGGCGCGCCTTCGCTGCCTGTCGCCGCAGACTGTTCACCTGGCGTTCGATTTCCGCGATGATGTCCGACACCCGGCTGAGATTTGAGCGCGCGGATTCCAGCCTCGCTTCCGCAGCGCGTTGCCGCACGCGAAACTTTGTGATCCCCGCCGCTTCTTCGATGATCGTGCGGCGATCCATCGGCTTGGCTGAAAGAATCTGACCGATGCGTCCTTGCTCGATAATCGCGTAATGGCCACCCGACAAGCCGGTGCCCGAAAACAAATCCTGGATATCGCGCAGACGACAAGCCCGATCGTTCAGCAGGTACTCGCTCTCGCCGGAGCGATAGAGGCGGCGCGTAACTGAAACGGCTTCGCCCGGAGCAAACTCGAGCGCGAGAATGCGGCGGCGCCAATGCCGATGATGATGTTGCTTTGGTTTTGTCTGGTCTGGTAGTACGTCTGAAGAAGCCGGCGCATCGACGCTGGAATCGGCGACTATGTCAGTCGCCGCAAGCGGCTGGTTCGAATCGGTCTCAGCATTGGCCTCGACCGTTTCAAAAACTTCGACGTGCTCGTCGATCTTTTCGAGCGTCGAATCAATATCTTCGATGTCGGGTTCGTGCTCGACGTATTCGTCGCGCACCAGGTGCAGAATGACTTCGGCCATGCCGCTGGGCTGTCGGTTGCGCGAGCCTTGAAAGATTACGTCTTTCATATCGGCCCCGCGCAGATGCTTGACACGCTGCTCACCCAGAACCCAGGCGATCGCATCCGCGACGTTGCTCTTGCCGCAACCGTTCGGCCCGACAACGGCAGTTATGCCTTCACCCGTGAAGATGAGGTCAGTATGGTCCGCGAAGGACTTAAAGCCCGTGATTTCTAGGCGTCGAAGCTTGAACATCGGTGTCCGTCATTCGATGCGGGGGGTGGCGGGCATCAAAGGCGACTTTTCGCGTAGGCAATATAAAGGGAGGTCGCCTACATGTCAACCAAAACTTTAGCTTGGGAAGTTTAATTGGCGAACAAGGCTAAAGTTAGGCGGTTGGCGAGGCGCGGGCATCTGCATCCGTAGCTAGGAGCGTGGCTTACTTTCCAGCAACAGGTTTATGCCCCGACGCAGACCTTCGGCATTGGTCGCCTCATAGCGCAACAGATGGCTGTCGAGGAAGACCGTTGGCGTGCCCGTCACGCCCTGAGAGGTGCCGCGTTGAATGTCAGCGCTGATTCTTTGATCCACCTGGTTGCTTTCCATGTCGCTGCGGAACCGCTCGACATTCAATCCGAGTTCTCGCGCATAAGAAACAAAAACTGGGCGCGGATCTTCCTGTTCGACCCAGGCGTTTTGATTGCGATAGAGCCGATCGTGCATCTCCCAAAACTTGTTCTGATTGCGCGCAGCTTCGGCGGCGTGCGCCGCGGCGAGGGCGTTCTTGTGCATCTTCATCAAAGGGAAATGATGAAAGATGATCTGCACCTGGTTACCATACTCGCCTTCGATTTTCTTAAGCTCCGGATAAAGCAGGCCGCAGGGCGGGCATTGATAATCGCCGTATTCTTCGAGCACGACCGGCGAACTCACTTTGAAATTCGGTTTCGTCGGAACAGGCACAGGTGATGAATCACTCGGAGCAGGGCTGTTGCTGGTAAGCGGCGCCGGCGGCTTCGTCGTGGCCAAGATCGAGTTTGAATCGCCGCCGGTGTTTCCTCTGCGCCAAAGAATCGAGGCCAGGACAACAGCGCCCACCAACACCAGAGCGATGATTATAAAAGGTAAGTATCGTTTCATAGATTTTACGAATGCACTGCCACGCGCGGCATCTCTTTCCCGTCGCCGCCTTCGGCCGGAGTGAGCACACGCAAAGGTTCGGGCCATTCGACTGACGGAATCGAAGTAGGACCGTAACGCGGATCGCGCCCCTTCGTTTTCTCGCGCAGCGTTTTCAAAACTTTCTCCGGAGTGATCGGCACTTCATCGATGCGTACGCCGACAGCATTGTAAACCGCGTTGGCGACGGCTGGCGGAACTGGCAACAATGGCCCCTGTCCGACTTCCTTGGCGCCGAACGGTCCGTTGGGATCGGGATCTTCGATCAGGTAAGTCTTGACGTCGCACATTTCCATCGTCGTTGGGCTCTTGTATTCGAGCATCGAAGGAAACTTGTGCACGACGTTGCGATTGCCGCGATAGGCCATCTCTTCCATCAGGATTTCGCCGAGGCCCATGTAGACGCTGCCCTCGACCTGGCCCAGCACCAGCACCGGATTGATCGATTTGCCGATGTCGTGCGCGATCCAGATGCGTTCGACGGTGACGATGCCCGTGTCGGCATCGACATCAACTTCGGCCACCGCGGCAGAGTAACTGTAGGCCGGCGATGGCCCGACGCCCGAACCTCTGTACTTGGCGGGCGAAGGCGGAGGCGAGTAAGAACCGACTGTGCCGATCGTGCCGAACTTCGATTCCGCCAGTACGACAGCTTCGGCAAACGAAACGCCTATTTCTGGATTCTCGACATCGAACGCGCGACGCTCGGCAAATGAAATGTTCTCGATTGGCAGGCCGAGTTTTTCCGCGACCGCGATCGTCAACAATTCGCGCGCGCGTTCCGCTGCCTGGATCGCGGCGTTCCCAGTCATCAACGTGACGCGGCTGGAATAGCTGCCAAGATCGACAGGCGTCAGATCGGTGTCGGCGGTGACGACGCGAATGTCGAACGGATCTATCCCGAGGATTTCAGCGACGATGTAAGCGAGAATCGAATCCGATCCCTGGCCGATATCGACCGAGCCGCACATCACGCAAACGCCGCCCTGTCGATCGAGCCGAAGCTGCACGCCTGATTGCGGCATGTTGTTCCAGTAGATCGGCAGCCCCGCGCCGCAGATGTATGAACTGCAAGCGATACCGATTCCCTTCCCAGCGGGCAGCTTGCGATCGCTTCCATTCCACCCTGAAAACTTGTTCTGCCAATCAGAGCCTTCGACAACTTTGTCGATACACGCGCCCAGGCCCATGCTGCCGATGCGCAGATAATTTGCAGTAATTGAATTTGGCTTGACTAGATGCGCTTTGCGCATCTCGGCCGGATCCAATCGCAGTTCTTCGGCAATTTTGTCGAGGTGCACTTCGAGCGCGTACCGCGGCTGCGGCGTGCCATGCCCGCGCTTTGGTCCACACGGCGGCTTGTTCGTGAAAACCCGCAAGCCTTCAAATTTGTAACGCGGCACTTCGTAAGTAACCGTTTGCAAAGCACCGGTGTAGAACGTGCTCGCGACACCGTAACTCCCGTAAGCGCCGCCATCGAGAAATGATTTGAAGTGCATCGCGGTGATCGCGCCATCTTTCTTCACTCCGGTCTTGACGTGCATCAGCACCGGATGGCGTCCCCGATGACAGTAGAAAACTTCTTCGCGCGTCAGCGTGCACTTCACTGGACGGCCGGTAATTATCGCCAGCTTGCTGACGATGACTTCGTGATTGAAAGGATCGCTCTTGCCGCCAAAGCCGCCGCCGTTGGGCGTGGCGATGACGCGAATATGACTCGCCGGAATTTCGAGCACCTTGGTTAGCGCGCGATGAACGTAATGCGGCGTCTGCGTTGCACTCCACAGCGTCAGCTTCTCGTCAGAATCAAAGTGACCAACTGCCGCGTGCTGCTCCATTGGCAAGTGCGTGTTGCCTTCGTAAAAGAAAGTGTCCTCGCGAATCAGATCGGCTTCGGCGAATCCCTCTTCCACTTCACCGAATTCCAGCGAGACTTTCTTGTGAATATTGCCGCCATCGCCATATTCATGAATGCGCGGGTGGTCTATCATCACGCCCTCTTCAATCGAAGAGATAGTTTGCAGTGGTTCGTATTCGACTTCGATTAAATTCATCGCATCAAACGCAACGTCTTCGTCGATCGCGGCGACGGCCGCAACCGGATCGCCGATGAAGCGAACCTTGTCGATGCAAAGAGCGAGTTCGTCCTGGCTGACCGGAAGAATGCCATAGGGAATTGGCAAGTCCCTGCCCGTGATTACCGCCAACACTCCGGGCAGCGCGAGCGCTTTCGAGACATCGATGTTCTTGATCAGAGCATGAGGATGATGGCTCCGCAAAATCTTGCAATAGAGCATGCGCGGCAGAAAGATGTCGTCGGCAAACTTCGTCTGGCCCGTGCACTTCGCGCGCGCGTCGACCTTGCGAAAGGGCTTGCCAACTACCTTGAGCGGCTTTCCGTTATCGTCGTGTTTCATCAATTAGACCGCCACGAAAAGGCACAAAAAGCGCAAAAAGGAGTTTCAGTTGAGCTAATGATTCTCAATTGAGCTTAAGATGGTCACCAAACATAGAGCTTGTTTCCTTCTAAAATTCTCTTGTGCCTTTTGAGCCTTTTTGTGGCTGGTTCTTATTCGCAACCATAGAGACTCGCGCGCGGTAGCTCCATCTCTTCGCCGCGCATCCGTGCCGCCGCGAGCTCGACCGCTTCGTAAATCTTGATATAGCCGGTGCAACGACAGAGATTGCCCGACAACGCTTCCTTGATCTCATCGCGCGACGCACGGGGCTTCTTGTCCAATAATTCTTTGGCGGCCAGGAGAAAACCTGGTGAACAATAACCACACTGCGCCGCGCCAAGATCGGCAAACGTATCCTGCAACGGATGAAGCACGCCCCCTTCGGCCATGCCTTCGATCGTCGTCACTTCGCGCCCTTCAGCATCCAAACCAAGAAACAGACACGACAGAATCGAACGTCCATCAACCAGCACAGTGCACGTGCCACACTCGCCAAGTTCGCAACCATGTTTCGTTCCGGTTAAGGCGAGGTCTTCGCGCAAAACTTCAAGCAGCGTCTTGTGCGATGCAAACGCAACTTCGGCAGCTTCGCCGTTGAGCCTGAACGAAATGTGCGCTTTCTGTTTGGTTAATTCAGTCACGTGTCTTCTTTGCGAAATTTTGCGGCTTGGCGAGAAATCATTTCACGCAAAGACGTAAAGCACAAAGCAAGGACTAGGCTATCGCTCCCGCCGCATCCTGCTTCTCAGTCTTGCCCAGAACGATATTATCGATCAGACGCGTCTTGCCGATGTACACCGCCAGCGAAACCAGCGCCGGACGATCTTCGATCCTGTCCAGCTTGTCCAGCGTCTCGGCGTCGTTGATGCTCACGTAATCAATGCGCGCGAGCGGTTCTTTGTCAACCGTCGATTTCACTGCTTCTATCAGGCGCGCCGCGCTTCGCTCGCCATCGTCATACTCGGCCGCGGCGTGCGACAGGGCCCGACACAAGACCGTCGCGGCTTTTCTCTGTCTCTCGTCAAGATAGTCATTCCGAGAAGACAAAGCCAATCCCGATTCTTCCCGCGCGATCGGCAAAACAACTATCTCGGCGCTGAAGGCAAGATCACGAACCATCCGCTTGACTACAATCGCCTGCTGCGCGTCCTTCTGACCAAAGAAAGCAAAGTCCGGCCGGATGATATTAAGCAGTAAAGCGACAATAGTCGTCACGCCACGAAAATGGCCCGGGCGCGATGCGCCTTCGAATTGATCGGACAATCCTTCAACCTTAACGTACGTCGAAAACCCCGGCGGATAAATCTCTTCGACGGTCGGGGCAAAAACATAATCCACGTTGGACTCAGCCAGCATCGCAGAATCCCGCGTCAGATCGCGCGGGTAGGAAGTGAAATCCTCTGTGGGCCCGAATTGAGCGGGATTTACGAACACCGATACGACGACCACGTCGCACCTCGCGCGCGCTTCCTGAACGAGGCTGAGGTGACCTTCGTGCAGCGCACCCATCGTCGGCACGAATCCGATGGTTCGATTCCCTTCGCGCTGAATTTCACGCGCGATGGACATCATGCGCTGGCGACTGGTGATGATCTCCATGATCGCTGGTCAGATGATAGCCACAAAAAGGCACAAAAGGCGCAAACAGGAAAACCAAAAGAAACTCTTCCTCTCTTAGAACTCAGTTGCCTGCTTCCCTCAGTTTTGTACCTTTTGTGCCTCTTCGTGGCTAAGTCTTCACTTTCTTTGTTTCGATATTCAGCTCAGCGGCGGCGTCGGCTGGCAGGCCGTAGGATTCCTGCTCGGAAGGATAAGATCCGCTGCGCACGTCTTCAGCCCAGCGAGTTACGGCGTCGGTGATCGTCTCGCGCAGGTTTGCGTATTCGCGCACGAACCGCGGTAACTTTCCGAAGGCCATCCCGAGCAAATCGTGGAATACTAATACTTGAATGTCGCAAGCGACACCGGCGCCAATCCCGATCGTCGGGATATGGATGCTCTCGGTGATCATTTGCGCGATTTCGCGCGGCACAAGTTCCAACACGATCGCAAACGCGCCCGCCTCTTCCAGCGCATGCGCGTCATCGAGCAGACGGCGTGCGGCGTCGGCCGTCTTGCCCTGCACTCGGTAATTGCCAAGCTGATTGATCGATTGCGGCGTCAAACCGATGTGGCCCATCACCGCGATCTCTTCATTGACCAGTCGCTCGACCAACTTGACGCGCTTTCGTCCGCCTTCAAGCTTGACCGCTTCAGCTTCGCCCTCTTTGATCAGTCTCAATGCCGCCCGCACAGTATCATCCGCGCCGGTATGGAACGATCCATAAGGCATGTCTGCCACAATCAGCGCCCGCTGCACGCCGCGGCGCACGGCTTTTACGTGAATCAGAATTTCGTCCAGCGTGACCGGCACCGTGTTGCCGTAACCCAACACGACGTTGCCGAGACTGTCGCCGACCAGAATGATATCGATGCCGGCTTCATCCACGATTCGCGCGGTCGGATAATCGTAGGCCGTCAAGCAAACCAAACGCTCGCCGCGTTCTTTGCTGGCTTTCAAAGACGGCGCGGTTACTTTCTCGGGGCGCTCAGGCTTTAGATATGGCATCTTTTTGCTCGCTTTGGTTGAGCCTTGAACCAGCCGAATTATAGGTGACCTAATCAAAGCGCCGCAACCCTGCTAAAATATAGGCGCGATTATGCCAACCAACTACCACGGAATCCTATTGCCTGTGACTACGCCGTTTGCAGCGGACGAGGAATTCGATTCCCAGGGTCTCAGCGAAAACCTTAAGAAATGGAACACGACCGGCATCACCGGCTACGTCATCCTGGGCTCGACCGGCGAGCGAGTTCATCTCGACGAACGCGAGTACATTGAGACAATCGAAACCGCGCGCCGAACAATTCCTGACACGCTCACGTTCATTGTCGGCGCCGGACAGCAAAGCACCCGCGGAACGATCAGAGAGATCGAGGTGGCCGCGCGCGCCGGCGCTGAGGCCGGGTTGGTGATCACCCCGCACTACTATCGCGCCGCTATTTCACAAGACACGCTCGCCAGTCATTACACGATGGTTGCTGACGCTTCGTCGATCCCGATCATTCTTTACAGCATGCCCGATCTGACTGGGGTTAAGATCGAGCCGGAGACAGCCGCGCGTTTGAGCGCACACAAAAACATCGTCGGCATCAAAGACAGCTCCGCGGACGTGACTAGGTTGGCCGAGACTGTTCGACTTGTGCCCGACGACTTTGCGGTGATGATTGGCAACGGCACCGTGTTCTGTGAGGCGTTGCAGGCGGGCGCGGGGGGGGGAATCCTCGCCGTTGGTTGCGTCGCGCCGCAACTCTGCGTTGCGATCTATGATGCTGTTCAAGAGGGCGATATCGATCGAGCCTCGGTTTTGCAAGCAGCGTTGACACCGCTGGCGCGGGCAGTTACGAAGACTTACGGCATCGGCGGCTTGAAAGCGGCGTTGGAGATGGTTGGTTTTATCGGCGGCGCGGTCCGGGCGCCACTACAGCGACCGAGCCAAGTTGCGATTGCAGAGATTACGCGGCTGCTCGACGAAGCGAACAACTGCATAAGGAAGCGAACAACTGCATAAGCTTGACTGCTTCCAGCTAAGATATGTCTAACGACTCCTCCTTTACCACAGAGTCCGGAGAGATCGCACAGAGATTCACAGAGGAAAACTCCGTGGCCCTCTGTGCGATCTCTGTGTCTTGTGGTGAAACTCAGTAGCTGAAGACCTGGTCGCTGGCACATGAAACACATGACGCGTAGAATTATCCCGCAGGAGCGATCCCAAAATTGAGCACAGCCGAAACTGCCTGTCACAGCACGCCGCAAGAAGCTGGATTGCGCGTCGAAACGCTTTCGTTCGATCAAGTGCCACAGCAAACGCGGCTCTTTCTCGACTATCTCCGCGACCCCACCGCGTTGCATCTTTTCTATCCTGAAGCAGTTCGCTTTCATTACGACCTTCCCGCGCGCGCCGAACGAGTTCTCGGCGCTAATCAAACTGATCGCCACGCGCTCTGCGACGCGCTCGAACGAATCAATCGCGGATGGGGAGCTAGCGAAAAGACGCTCGCGAACATTCGCGCGTTGCGCGAAGCCGACTGTCTGGCGGTTGTGTCTGGTCAGCAAGCAGGCCTGTTCGGCGGGCCGCTCTACACGATTTACAAAGCCTTGTCCGCGGTGAAATTGGCGGAGTGCATGACGCAACGCGGCATCAAAGCCGTTCCCGTTTTCTGGATCGCCACCGAAGACCACGATTTCGCGGAAGTTGCGACAGCCGAATTCATCAATCGTGATTGCGCGCTCAATCGCGTCAGCGTTCCACTGGAAATGCATGCGGAAGGATTGCCGGTTGGTCGCGTCGCGCTCGACGAATCAATCAACGAAACGGTTCAGAGTCTGTTGGCAGCACTGCCTCAGACTGAGTTCAGCGAGGATCTCGAAAAGCTTTTGCGCGATGCTTATCGGCCCGGGCGAAACTATGCGGACGCGTTCGCGCGCGTGATGACCGCGCTCATGAGCAAGCGTGGTCTGATACTTCTCGATCCGCTTGACTCCGAATTGAAGAAGCTGGCCGCGCCGTTGTACGCAAAGGCCGCGGGGCGCGCGCAAGAGATCGCGCTGGCGATTGCCAAACGCAGCCGCGAGCTGGAAGCAGCCGGCTATCATGCGCAGGTTGCTCCGTCCGAGAATTCTTTCCCGCTGTTCCTGCATGACGAAAACGGAACTCGTCACGCGCTGACCAGAACGGAAGACGGCAAGTATCATGCAAAAACCGCGGGTCAGAAGCCCGACCCGGGGTCCCCGGCGGGGCAGCCCCGCTGGGGTGGTGGCGGTGAGGAAGGGCTCGATCTTTCCAAAGAGTATTCCAGCGATGAACTCGCTGCCTGGGCCTTGCGCGAGCCGGAACGGTTCAGTCCAAACGTAACGCTGCGCGCCGTCGTGCAGGACTTTCTCTTGCCGACGGTCGCATACTACGGCGGCGCTGCTGAGATTGCTTATTTCGCGCAAACCTCTGAAGTGTATCGTTTGCTGGATCGCCCGGTGACGCCGATACTCCATCGCGCCAGCATGACCATAATTGAAAAGCACACCTGGCGCTCGCTGGAACGCTACAAGATCGACCTGACAGATTTCTTCGCTGGATTCGATCATGTGGTCGCTCGCGTCGTCGCAGAGTATTTAGGGAAGGAAACTTCAGGGGCTTTCGATCACACGACCACGACTTTCAACAAAGAACTCGACGCGTTGCAGGAACAACTGCGCCGCGTCGATCCGACGCTGGCCGACAGCTTGGAGACAGGCCGGCGTAAGATCAACTATCAGATTGATGGACTGCGCACACGCTTTCAGCGCGCGCAGATGGCCCGTGACGAAGCCGTGCACCGCCAGTTACAGCGCGCCTTCGATCTTCTTTATCCGAACAAGACGCTGCAGGAGCGGCACATCAACATCACGTCACTGCTGTCGCGGCATGGCCGTTACGTTATCGATTGGATTTATGACGCGATCGATTTGGGATCTACGCAACATCACGTAGTCTATTTGTAAGCGCACCTATCGCATGTCGAAAATCAGGGTTCTCCCGGACCACATTTCTAACCTAATCGCCGCCGGTGAAGTCGTCGAACGCCCCGCGTCTGTCGCCAAGGAGCTTGTCGAAAACTCCATCGACGCCGGCGCGACGCGCGTTGTGATCGACATCGAGGCCGGCGGGCGGCGACTTCTGAAGATCACAGATGACGGCGAAGGCATGACGCGTGACGATGCGGTGCTGGCTTTCGAGAGACACGCGACTTCGAAAATCAGCAAGGCCGAAGACCTGAACGCGATCGGCACGCTCGGCTTTCGCGGCGAGGCGTTGGCATCAATTGCTTCAGTCGCACGCGTGGATTTGATCACGCGAACCGAAGAAGCCGCCGCCGCAACACGCGTGGTTATCGAAGGCGGCCGCATGCGCGACGTGAAAGACGCGGCGCATCCGCGCGGCACAACGATCGGCGTGCGCGATCTTTTCTTCAACACGCCGGCGCGGCGAAAGTTTCTGCGCTCGGAGGCGACTGAGAGCTATCACCTCACGAATCTGGTCACACACTACGCGCTGGCGCATCCCGAAATTTCTTTCACGCTCATGAACAATGGGCGCGAGACTCTGCGCGTGGCGCCGGCGCAGGACGTGCGCGAGCGCGCCTATCAAATCTTTGGCGCACAGTTTCTCGACAGCTTGCTGGAAGTCAACAACGAATCATCGGAGCAAGACGCGGGACTTTCGCTCGCGCAGATCGCGCGCGTGCGCGGTTTTGTTTCCGCACCGCGCGAGAGACGCACGTCGCGCGACGCGCAGTTTCTTTTCTGTAACGGCCGCTTTGTACGCGATCGTTTGATTGGCCGCGCGCTGTCCGAAGGCTATCGCTCGATTCTGCCGCACGGCGTCTATCCCGCCGCGCTTCTGTTCATCGAAGTGCCGCTCGAAGAAGTCGACGTCAACGTGCATCCGGCAAAAACGGAAGTGCGCTTCCGGCGTGCCGCTGCCGTCGCCGACGCAGTACGCGGAGCCGTGCGCGCGGCGCTGGCGAGCGCGGGTTATGCGCCGGCGGTTGAGATCAAAGACGCCGTCTCAGTCGCGTCTGAAGTTGCGGACGCAGGTGAAGCGGCGACGGTAGCCACCGCAGCTCAAGGTCTGGAGCCTTCGGCGAGCACGCCGCTGTCAACATCGCGGGAGGCTTTCGTCTTGAAGCCGGAACCGCAGCAGGAACGAATCGGGTTTGCCTTTTCGAAGCCCGACATCTCTCGCACGATGCCTGATTCGGCTGGTGCCGCAGCCGCACAAATGAAGGCTTCACCGCTGGCGTCGAAAGACGAATCTGATCTTGAGCCGGACCGCCTGACATCAGATTCCGAATGGGTTCGTACGGCTGTCACGGATGCGCCGACCGCTCTGCCGCCGCTTAATTCCGCCATCAAGTTTGTGCGCGAAGTTGCGGTTGAATCGCTCTCGTCGAACATTCGGCCGCTGGGTCAGCTCGACGAAAGCTTTATCATCGCTACCGACGGCGAAGGTTTGTTGCTAATCGATCAGCACGTCGCGCATGAACGCGTTCTGTTCGACAAGTATCGCAGCCTGGAAAGCTCGCGACGCGCCGAATCGCAGGCCATGCTGATTCCCGAAACTTTCGATCTCACGCCTGCACAGGCTTCCGCGTTCGAAACCGTCGCTCCGGAACTCGAGGCCTACGGATTTGAATTGATGAGACTGTCGGGCCGCACCGTCGCGATCAAAGCGACGCCCGCGGATCTGCCGGCGAGCGAAGCGCGCAACATGCTCGCCGAAGTTCTGGATACGGTTGATTCGGAAAAGCGTGGGAACGCGCGCGCAACCTTGCGCGACGAGATTGCGGCGTCACTTGCCTGTCATGCGGCCATCAAGGTGAACATGCCGCTCGCGCCTGAGAAGATGCGCTGGCTAATCGATCGTTTGCTGACGACTTCCTCTCCCACAACCTGCCCGCATGGAAGACCCGTAATCTTGAGGCTGGCAACGCAGGATATTCTGAAGGGCTTTCATAGAGTCTAAAAAAGAATTAGCCACGAAAAGGCTCAAGAAGCACAAGACTAATTCCATGTCTTTTACTCCTGCGCCTTTTGTGCCTTTTTGTGGCTGATCCGTTCTTATCCGTGTGAATCTGTGGCTGATTTCCTGCCCCTACAAGCTATCGAGCGTCTTCATCAACAGCTCAGCATCCAATAGATCAGCCAGCAGCGCGTCGGGTTCGTGCGCGCTCAGTTCTTCCGCCGAATGAACGCGGCCGGTGGCGACGGCCACCACCCGCGCGCCGAAATGCCTGGCACAGGCGATGTCGTTGGGCGTGTCGCCGATGACGATGAATTGTTCTGGTTGAAGGTTCGCGCCGAGATGTTCGTTGATGCGTTGCGCGGCGATCGCCGGCAGATCGCGCCGATCGAAAGACTCGTCGCCAAACGCGCCAGGCAGTTGAAAGAATTCCGCCAGCCCGGTGATTTCCAACTTCAAATACGCGGCCGGTTCGATGTTGCCGGTGAGCAAAGCGGAGGCGTAGCGGGGATGTTCGTTCACCGCCTTCAAAACTTCGCGGGCGCCGGGCATGGCTTCCAGGATCTGCTGACGGTTTCCGGTGGCCCGCTTCATTTCAGCCATATAGCATCGTCGCAGTTCGTCCTTGCGCGAAGTGATGTACTCGCGCGTGATGCCTTCGCTGCGCAGGGCTTCCTCGACGATCTGCAAATCCGTCATGCCTGAAACTATCAAGTCGTGCAAACATCCCGCAGTGCCAAATACTGTTTCCAGCATGGGCACGGTGTAATCCTTGAACGCGCCGAAGCGACGGCCATGCACGAGCGTGCCGTCGAGGTCCCAGAGGAGGACACGCAAGGATGACTTGGGAATGAGTCGAGACTCAGGAGCCATTTTCCATTTGTCATTTTCCATTTCTAATTTGTCATTTGGCGGCGCAGGGTCACCCACCTGAATGAGAATCGCCTCGGCACTAAAATATCAAATGAGAAATGTCAAATGGCAAGTGGAAAATGGTCTTGCCAATTCGCAAGTCTGGGGCAAAGTCTTCCTTCGTGCCTACTCAACTATCGCCAAGACGTCACCTGCGTTCACGGTCGCGCCGACGTCAACATTCAACGCGACTACTGTCCCGGCCTTCGGTGATTTCATTTCGTTTTGCATCTTCATGGCTTCGACGACGACGATGCCGGCGCCGGCTTCAACTTGATTGCCGACGTTTACCAGCATGCGCACGACTTTGCCGGGCATCGGCGCGATGATCCGGGCTGCCTCGTCGGCGTGTGCGGCCGCGCTTGACGCGCCACGCAGGCGTTTCGGATCGATGAGCGTGATTGAGTACTGCGTAGCGCCCACGATGACGCCGATAGACTTCCCGGATTCTGGTCGACCATCGACGCCACAGTCAAAGACGCCGGCATCGGCAATCAGCACGTAACCCGAAACGCCAGATTCGCGGACATCGAGTTCGTAGCAACGGCCATCGAGCTCCGCGTGAACGCGCGAACCATCATCCTGAATCAGGATGTCGGTCTGATAGTCAGCGATTGTGGCGTGCAGTTTCATCAGCGATCGCGTTGACTTCTCTTCGGAATTGTTCGGTTAAGCACTGCTACGCGGCCCGCCATTTTCCATTTGCTTTGCTCACCTACGTGATTTACCGGGGAGGACTTGTGCTGCGAACGTGCGTACGCAAGCGCAGCAGCGATAATGGCCATATCTTGCTGCAGGCTGGAAGCCTGCGGTCCGCCCGCAGGATGCGCGCGCTCCTTCTTTCGTTCGCGGAACCGTGCAATGAATCCGGTATCCAAACGTCCGGCGATAAATTCTTCGTCGCGCACGATCTCGCGAAAGAAGGGCAGCGTCGTCTTAATTCCGCCCACTGCGTATTCATCGAGGGCACGGCGCATTCGATCGATAGCCTCTGCGCGCGTGCGTCCCCACACGGCAAGTTTCGAAATCATCGGATCGTAGTAAATCGAAACTTCGTCACCTTCTACGACGCCGCTGTCGTCGCGAATTCCCGGGCCGCTGGGCGTGCGCAGGAAAGTAATCCTGCCTGGCGACGGGAAAAAATTGTTTTCCGTGTCTTCAGCGTAGACGCGACATTCGATCGCTGCCCCCAGCCAGGGCACTTCGGCTTGCGCGAACGACAACCGCGCGCCCGCAGCGACGTTAATTTGTTCGCGCACCAGATCAAATCCAGTGACCAGTTCCGTAACCGGATGCTCGACCTGCAAACGCGTGTTCATTTCCAGAAAGTAGAACTCGCGGCTGACGTCGGAAAAAAGAAACTCAACCGTTCCCGCGCCGACGTAGTTCACCGCTCGCGCGATCCGGATCGCGGCTTCACCCATTCGCTGACGCAAGTCAGAATCGTTAATTGGCGAAGGGCACTCCTCAATCACTTTCTGATGCCGACGCTGAATCGAACATTCACGCTCGCCGAGATGAACAAGGTGGCCGTGGGTGTCGGCGAAGATTTGAATTTCGATGTGGCGCGGTCGCTCGACAACTTTTTCCAGGTAGACGTCCGCATTGCCAAACGCGGCTGTTGCCTCCGATTTCGCTGTTTCAAAAGCCGAGTGAAGCTCGCTTTCCGTAGCGACTAGTCGCATGCCTTTGCCGCCGCCACCGGCCGCGGCCTTCAGCATGACGGGATAGCCAAAACGCGCGGCGGTTACGCGTGCTTCTTCAGAACTTTTCAAAGGCTCGGTCGTGCCCGGGACAATGGGCACATCCGAAGCGATCGCGGCGCGGCGCGCGCTGGTCTTTGAACCCATCACTTCCATCGCTTCCGGAGTTGGGCCAATGAAAGTCAAACCCGCGGCCTTTACAGCGCCGGCGAACTCAGCGTTCTCGGCAAGAAATCCGTAGCCGGGATGAATCGCCTCGGCGTTCGCTTTCTTTGCGGCGGCGATTATCGCGTCGATGTTCAGATAGCTTTCCGCGGATGGCGGCGGGCCGATGCAATAGGCTTCGTCCGACATGCGCACGTGCAGAGCGTTCGCGTCGGCTTCCGAGAAAACCGCGACCGGCGCAATTCCCAGATCGCGGCAGGCGCGAATCACACGCACGGCGATCTCTCCACGATTGGCGATTAGAATTTTGCGAAACACGAGGTAGCTATCAGCCGTCAGCTTTCAGCAATCAGCAAGAGCAAAACAGATTCTATCACCCGCGACATTCTGCGCCCGACAGTTAACAACAAACCGTTAGTTGCTGACAACTGGTCGCTGAGCGCTGACGGCTGAGTGCTGAACGCTTTCCTAAACCACCACTGAATTGGCGGGACGGTACGGGTCGTATCGCAGCTGAACTCTGGCGCCGGGAAGGTAGTTGTGCTTGCGGCTGATCTGCTCGGCGTTCAGATGCTGAAAGGATTGATAATCGACGCCGCCAATCGTGTAGTTGTAAGAGAGAGTCACGATGCCATCGGCATCCGCGTCAGTTCCGAGCACCGTCGCATCGCCGACACGACCCGATCGCAGCAAAGCAGCACGACGAGCCAGCTCAGGATCTTCTTTCTGGCGACGGAACCGAGATAACAGAGACATGACGCTTATGGTCGGGTCGAGTGGGTTGGAGCGGACGACGGTGGCGGAGGATCAGAAGCCTTCGTAATCAGACCGTCGCGCATGATGAAGTCGTCATCGGTGCTCAGCAGTTTGTGTTCACTCGGCAGACGCAGCTCGTAAATCGTGAAGGAAACACCCGGTGGATCCGCATTCGTGCTCGCGGCGGGCGCGTTGCGCAGGGCGCCTCCGCGCAGGGCCAGCGGCTTACCTTTAGTGGACGCAGAAGCAAGCACTGAAGTCGCCTGATATCCGCTCGCATCAACATAGCGCAGCGCGTCGGCGATCGAACCATCAGGGTCAGGCAGCGTCCTCAGTTCTCTAGAGAAATCATCAGGTGTAGGCAGGGTTCCATGCAGCTCGCGATATTCAAGCAAGGCGCGGTGAAGCGCATATCCTCGAGCGTGAATCGCGGCATAAATTGCGTCTTGGCGTTGGCGCAGTCTTTCAGGAATCGTAATGCCAATCAGCGTCGCGATAAGCACTGTCACTGCGGCCGACACCACGAATCCCGCGCGCGCCAAACGCAATCCACCGAAACGGCTGGAAGAGTTCTTAATGCTTCGGATCGAGAGCCTTCCGCTCCACAGGGCGACAATCGCCGCGGGAACCACAAGCCACTTCAAGCGCCAGGCCGCGACTTCACTGGCGCTAATGATCGTCCAGGACCTAAACAAGACCGCCCAGAAGCGAAGCGAGGAGGGTTTGTACTGGACCAGGGTAACGATCACGGAACCAACAAAGCCGGCAAACATTACCGCGCCACTCGCGGCCGCGCCCAGAGCGCGCCCGTAGGAACGCAGCTCATGCTCGGCTCTTGCCAGTGGTGGACCGACCGCGCGAGCGCCGCATGACGGACAGCCCAGGCAAAGATCGCCTTCGAAATTCGAACCGCAAGAGGGGCAGATGATCAAGATTCAGTTACCTCAGGAGATCGGAAACGCGCGGACTAAGTTAGAACTGAGACGGCCCGTTCGTCAAGAGTTGCTCGTCAATAAATCCCTGAAACTTCCACAGCCTTGAGAAACTTAGCTGATCTTGTGGGCCAGCGTGGGCTCTCGGCCAATTTCCGGAGGAGGCGCCGCCTGGGTTGGCGCGGCCGCCACTTCGTTGGCCTTGCTCTTATTGAGTTCCCGCCTCGTGTGATACATCCGATGCGCGAACGTCCAATGGGAACCGACAGCCAGTACCCACAGCACCGCCGGCATGCGGTTGGCAAAAAAATTGTGCGAGCCCGGGCGTGTCGACAGCGCGCCAATGATGAAAAGCACGACCCGCTCTGGCCGGCGCAAAAATCCTACGTCGCATTTCGGAATCAAACTCTCGGCGCGCGCGCTCGCGTAACTGACCATCACCGAACCCATCATTCCCGCGCCTACCAGAAAAACGTTGAGCGTCGAGTGAAACTCGGTGTCGCGCGCATAGAAAACCATCAAGCCGACGAACACTACCATGTCCGACAAACGGTCGAGCGATGAATCCAGGAACCCGCCATAAGGGGTCACTCGACCCGAGAGACGCGCGACCTGTCCGTCGAGCATGTCAAACAGATTGGCGATGATCAGAACTATGCCGGCCCAGAAGAACCTGCCAAAGCCGAACAGCATTCCCGATCCGACATTAATAGCTACGCCAATGAACGTCAGAAGGTTCGGATTGATATGCCCACGCGCGAGCCAACGCACCATCGCATCAATGATGCGCTGGCCTGCTCGCCCTATGCTTGCTCCAAACACTCTTTATGCCGGTCCTTCGTTCGAGTTCGTTAATACCCGGCGATCATAGAAACCGCAGAATGCACTGTCAAGAAGCTGGTTTCGGTTCGGCCCGCGGCACAGTTTCACTTCGCCTGATCATGAAGCGTCATAAGCCGTCTGATTTCAAAGCGGCGCGAACCTGACGGGATCGTGACTACGACTTCGTCGCCTGCTTCTTTGCCCATCAGGCTGCGGCCGATTGGAGACACTGTCGAAATCAAGCCCTCCGGTGGATCGCTCTCTTCGGGCGTGACCAGACGATATGTGACCTCTTCATCACGCTCGGCGTCGTAAAGCACGAGCGTCGAACCATAGGCGGCTTTGTCGCGCGGGACTCTCGAAAGATCGATCGACGCGACTTCGCTCATGCGCTGGCGCAGTTCGCGAATGCGCGCCTTCACCATCGTCTGACGCTGGAGCGCGGTCTGATATTCGGAATTCTCGCGCAGGTCGCCAAACTCTCGCGCGAGCTTGATCTCTTTCGGCAGATGAATGCGCAGCTCGGTTTCCAGCCCGTCAAGCTCGGCTTGAAGTTTCTGTCTGACGCCGCTGGTTAAGTCGCTGGACATTGCTCGCTGCCTACTGCTCACTGCCTACTGAAGTTCAGGCCTTGCCTTTGTCGCTAAGAGCTTCCTCGACCGCCTGACGCATGAGCATGGGCGTCGAGTAGGGACTGAATCCTTCGAAGTGCTTTACGATGCGGCCGTCGCGCGAGATAACGAAGCTCTGGGGAATTACACTCTTGCCGTTTACCAATTGCACTAACGGCGCCGCCATCGTCCCGTCGTCCCAAACAATTTTGTAATTGATGTTCTGTGAGCGAATGAAATCCTTCACGTGTGTTGGATCGTTATGCTCGTTGTATGTCGTTGCCAGGCCGAGCACGATTAGGCCACGCGACTTGTACTCGTTGTTCATCTTCACGAGTTCAGGCATCTCCAGCCGGCACGGGCCGCACCACGTGGCCCAGATGTTCACGATGACCACCTTGTCGGCAAAATCCGAAAGCTTCATCGATTCGCCATCGAGAGTCTGCAACTTTGTGTCGCGCAGATTCTGCGGCAGGCTGACGAAGGCGGCTGGCGGTGCATTCGTAGGCGGCGCATTCGGCGCCGGTGGCGCATTCTTAGCAGGCACACTTGTAACCCGATTCGCAGGCGCGTTGTTCGAGACTTCGCTTGAGTTACAACTCGATAAGCCGAGAGCACTGAGCAAGCCGACAGCCACCAGAGTGAGCAGCACCCGCGGAGGCGTCCAGAAATCCTTTTTGGTGCCTCCCTCTTTTGTGGGGCTGTTATTGGATGAAGCCATTGAATTTCGCTTTCCCGAAGATTTAGCGCGCCGCGGCGGCCACGACGCGAAACGTAGCAATGCGCGTCACATCATCGCCAATAATCGCATATTCACCCGGAATCAGCGAACTGCGCGGGCGCAATTCGATGAATACCTGATCCCCATCGAGTTGGGCCAGGACGCGTATTAAAGGCTTGATGATTACCTCGGAATCGATGGCAAAACCGCGCATTCCCTTTTGTCCGATCGCCGTAACACGGCGCGCTCCGCGATGCGGCGTCAGCCAGACGAGAAACGGCGGATGCGCTCCCTGGCGCTGATACGTGAAAAGAAAAAGCCGTGTTGTTGTTAGGATCGTAGCAGAATGCTCGCCTTTCAATTCGATGTAGCTGACCTTCGTACTCTTAGCCACCTGGTCCGAATGCAGTGGCGTCTGCCCTTGTTCAAACGGCAGCGGCACGAGTTCGTTTTGATCGTCTAGAATGTAAATCAGGGCGCGGTCGGCGGGAGGCGATGGCAGGAATTCCTGGGCGCATTCAGTTCGCGCCACGAAAATGGCGATGAATCCAAGGACCGCAACCCTTTGAATGTATCTTTTGCACTTGAGCATGCGGCTTGCCGCTCTCCAGTGCGGTAAGGCTTGCCTTACCGTCACGGTAACATAGTCTTTCAGGAGGCTCCGCCTCCGCGCCGCCACTTAATCTTTCCGACATCAACCATCAACGGCTCATCTTCCAAAGAGATTCGATTCCAAATCCGAGCGCTCGAATGCCGATAATCCTCGGCGCGCGCAATCAAGCCTAGTCTTACTGGATTCTGATGCGTGTAGTGAACGCGCTGCATAAACATGCTTTCGCTCGTGAGCAACCGGACACTTGGATGATGATCCCAAAGCGAATACTCGTGACCACGACGATACGACTCATGCCTGAGTTTCTCCTGCGACTCACTGTGGCCTTCACTCTTGAGAAAATCGATTATCCGGCGGCTTACCAGTCCGTTGACGAAACGCAGAACCACAGACGACTTTTTCTCACCATCGCTGATGATATGCAGATGCTCGGGCATGATTACGTAAGCCAGGATCAAAAACCCTCCCGACCTTCTGGCTTCGTTCAACGCGGAGCACGTCACGGTTTTCAAGGCATCCAGACGAAATACAGGCAAGCGATCCCTGGTGACGGAGGTAAGATGATAAGCCGGAGAGTCGGGAGAGATATAATTCATCTTGGGAAGGCGAGGCGGAGCCTCGCTGCGAGAATAGTTACGCCGGCCCGGTAAGGCAAGCCTTACCGCACTGCGGAGCGGCAAGCCGCTTTGCGGTCTACTCTCTATGAAAACATACGAAGCTGCTTACTTGTGGTCAAGCGGCGGCTCACAGTAGACTTTGAGACAGCTAATCAGCGCTCGACTGCTCCCCTGGCCCATGACTGTTACGATACCTCGGAGTAGAAAAATGATGACCCAGCCTTCGCTTTATTCACGCGTAGTCGTTTCGTTTCTGGCGCTGGCCCTTTCCGGTTTCGTCGACATTGCTTCTCGCGCGCAGGATATCACCGGCGGCGCGAGTGTGTTTCTGGCGAGCGCAGAGGTCGAGGCCAAACTGGGCAAAGGCATCTTTACCGCTGCGCCGAATCGCGCACATGCCCCGAAGCACTTTGAAAAGAAAACTGTCGCGCGTTCCGTCCGCGCCGCGCATCCACAAAGGCAAACCACCGCCGGCAA
>DASZZL010000192.1:0-8880 GCA_035545035.1 Pyrinomonadaceae bacterium | reverse complement strand
TACCTTCAGGACGATTCAAGTAAGGATGACCGGCGTAGGCCACGCGCTCTTGCAAACGCTGCAGGTAAGTATCCGGGTCGTCAGTGTCGGCGCGCAGACTGGCGACCAGTCGCCCCTGGAGTAACCCGACGTCGTCATTTGTGAACGAAGGATGCAAAGCAACGTCCGTGAAAATCTCCCACGAGCGATCAAAGTTGGCGCGCGTGCAGGTAAAAGACAGCACGGAATAATCATAGCTCGCGCTGTCACCGATCACGGTTCCCATGCGCGCCGTTTCCTTCCGCATTCGATCGCGCGGAAAGTTGGCGCTGCTTTCAGTCGCCGCAGAGAGCATGAATTCCTCGATGCCCGCGTTATCGGCGGTAATGTTTGTCGATCCTCCGCGGATGAAAAGGCCCGCCGACGCGGTCAAGCTGCCTGCGCGTCGCTTCACCAAAACTTTGAGCCCATTGATTTCGAACTCGGTAACCAGCGAAGCCTGGCGGGCAATGACGCTTTGAAAATCCGGCGCAGTTGCCGGCGGAGTCGTCTGTGCTCCCGCTCTCGGGGCGATGAGAGCAGTAAGCAGCAGGAAAAGAACAGTAGGCAGTAGGCAGTAAGCAGTAGGCAGGAACCTACGAGTGCCGGTTTGTGTTGATTGTTGCATCGCTTTTCTAATTAGTCCTGAATTTGAAACGTGAAACTCAAAACGTTAACTTGAAAACCTCGCTGGTTATTGCCCGATCAGATCCTCCGGCGTGATCTTCGCTTGCTGTTGGGACTGTTCGGAAATCAAGGCGAGACCGACGTGCGGCTTGCCTTGAATGTACGTCGTGACGTATCGGCTGATGTCGGCGCGCGAAGTGCGACGCAAATTTCGGAGATATCCGCGAAAGTAGCCAATGCCGGTTGACGACCACCAGAAGCCGAGCACCTTCGCGTACTCGTCAAACTTCTCGCGCGAATAAAGATCGTCTGCCTCGAGCATCGCTTTGGCGCTCTCGAGTTGTTCGTCGGTGTAGTAGTCCTTGTCGTTGAAATGAGAGATTTCATTGTAAATGGCTTTGAGCGCGGCCTGCGCCTTGTCCGGCGAGGTCTGCGCCAGGACGGTTATTGGTCCAGTATTACGCTGCGTGTAATAACCGATGCCGACGCCGTTGACCAATCCAGTGTCAACCAGATCGCGTTGAAAGCGCGAATCAGGCTGCGCCATGATGAACGAAAAAGTATCCGCCGCGTAGGTGGCCGCGTCATCCTTGCCGGTTGACGGACCTTGCCAGCCGATTTCCAGAAACACATTCGCGACCGGCTGCTTGATGACTCCAGCTTCACTCTTTTGCAGTGGGGGATGCTCGACCATCGGGAATTCGGCGAAGGGATCTTTCTCGCGCCGGGGCCAATCGCCAAAAAACTCCTGCGCTATCTTGTAAATGTCTTCCGGCTGCACGTCCCCGGCGACTACCAGCGCGGAATTATTTGGCACGTAGTACCGGCCCTGAATCAGCCGCATCATTGCGGTAGTGGCGCCGGAAACTGTCTGGCGATTGCCGAGTGAGTTCTTGCGACTGGGATATTTGTAGAAAAGGCGACCGTTCATCTCGCGATTGAGATAGTAACCAGGTTCTGATTCGTTACGATCAATCTCGCCGATGACTACCTGACGCTCTCGCTCGAACTCTCCCTCGTCAAACAGCGGATAGCGAGTTGCGTCGCGCATGAAATTCATTGCCGGACGCAGGTTCGGGCTGGTCGTAGTGAAATAATATTCGACAACTTCTTCGCGCGTCTCGCCGTTGTAAGCAATGCCCAGCTGTCCAATCCTTTGCAGATATTGTTCGGCATTGGCGATGGCGCGGTTGGCTTTGAAGAACATGTGCTCGTAGAGGTGGGACAGGCCGTTGAGTTCCGGTGGCTCGGTAAAGGATCCGTTGCGCACCGCGAGTTCGATCGTGACCAGCGGCACCGAGTGATCTTCCAGCACGATCACTTCGAGGCCGTTGGGCAGCACGCGGCTGGGAATGTCCGCGGCGGGTAAGGCCGCCACAGACCTCGCCGTAGCCGTGCCCGATGATTGGACGCGCGGCGGCGGATTGATTGCCGCCGGCGTTCGCTGTACAGCCAGCGGCGCAATGAATGAAAAGATGAGCGCGAGAGTAACCAGAATTCGTTTCACGTTAGCTCCTGTTCATTTCCCGGAAAGTAGAATTGAATTTACCACAGCACGCGAGCGGATTCGATGTCGGGCGAGCCCAAATAGATGTCAGCCTCGGTAGCTTTCATCCTGCTCGATCTTTGAAAGCACCCAATCGAATTCGCCCGAAGTAATCTTGCCGCTGCAGAATTCGCAGATGCCCGTCGCGTTTACTTTCAAAGGCGCGCCGCAGTTCGGGCAGTTCAAATCCGCGCGCGCCGGCCCGGGCTTGGCCTTGCTGTTGCGAATGAACGTCCAGTATTCGCTCCAGCGCCGCAGATTATTTTTTGACCCGGAAACGACGCGCCCGTTCGTGTCAATCGTGTAATCAAAACCCTGCGCGAAAATGCGAAGCGTAATCGCATTGTAGAAAGCGTCCATCTTGATCTTCACGGGCTGCATCGCGGTGATCTCGCACTGGTCGAGAGCGTTCCGCAACCCCTGTCGCTGGTACGCGTCGATCCAGTAGCGATGCATCTGGAAAATGTTGTCCGTCTCGTGCGGCCGCGCGCGCTCCCAGTTGAGCGTGGACCATGCTTGCTGCAATTGGTCGAAGATCAAACGCGCGCGCGCCTGAAAATCCGCCCAGGAAAACGAAGGATTGTTCTGTTCGAACGCCGCGCGCACCGCCGGAAAGTTGGGCTGCGTGATCGTCGGATAATCGGTTCCCACCTCCGGCACATCCGAAGTCAGCAGCGGGCCTTTGGGTTCACGGCTCAGCGTGGTGACGCTACGAACGTACCACTGGAATTCGCCGCTATCGATCTTCGTGCCGCAAAACGCGCACGCGCCCACGGTGTCTTTCTGCAAAGGCGCGCCGCAACGCGGACAGTGCAGCGCCGTCGCCTGGTCCGGCCCCGGCGAAAGCACGTCGCGCTTGCGTTCCAACTCCCAACGCTCGCGCACGTAGTAGCTCATCTCGCCGCGCGGGTCCCCTTCACGCGGAGTGAACTCGGTGTAATTCGCTTCAAAACCTATGCTGATGCCGATCGTCGGAGTCGCGAGTCCACGTACGTCTATCACCTGCATCGCGCCGACGATGATTCCCTGCACCTCTTTCAAATTTGCTGGATTCAGTTGCCGAAGCGAAACGCGCGATTCTTCGCTCAGATAAGGCGACAAGAGATCGAGCGCCGGTGCGCCGTGACCACGCGCATCATGCGCGCGCCCGTACAGCGCGTAGCAGAAGTCCGTGAAAATGATCTCGGAGAAATTTGGATCAAAGCGGCGCAGTTGGTTGAACGCGCGTTCGATATCCAGTTGTTGCGCCGGCGCGCCCGCGCCACCGGCCGCGGCCATGATCGACGACGACGTCACCGCCACTGACTTTTTCGACGGCCGCATGAACCAAAGGATCACCAGCGAGATGACGAAGAGGTCGACCGGAATGCCGATGAGCGGATGCTCGATCGTCAACCAAAGCAAAAACCGCACGAGCAGATAGACGAGCGCGCCCGCACCACCACCACCACCGCCACCACCGCCGCCGCCACCATAGGACTGTCCGCCGCCAACGCGCGCCAGTGCCTCGGTGGCGAAAAGCGCGACGCCGAGAAACGCCAGGCCGGCCATCGCGACGCGTAGCTTCAATCGGTCATCGGCAATCGGTAATCGGCGACGATTCATTTCAATTCAAAACGCGGCATGTCGGGAAGCTCGTTCGGATTTTCGCCGGTCGCCGGCTTGTGTTTCCGGAGCAGCGCTCCGAGATCTTGCAAAGCCTTCACCAGGCTCTCAGGATTGCCACGACGACCCGCCTGCTTCAACTCAAACAGCGCATGGTTCCAATCAAGCGCCGGCACGGACGTCAGGATTCCCCGGTCAGCGATGATCTCCAGCCGCCGCTCGAGCAGCGAAAGATAAATCAGCAAACCGTTCTCCTCATGAGTGTTTGCGATCCCCGCTTCATAAAACATCGCCGCCGCGCCGGTTCGCGCCGCGTTCGCGCGAAACTTCTTTGTCGTCAGCAGGCGTCTGATCAGATTGCTCCGCGAAGACACGAACGCGCCGAGCACGAAGAGCAGTGCGACATCTAGCGGCACCCAGTAGGTGTGGAAATCAAAGGGGGAAAGCAGAACGAAGAGCAGGCCGGCAAAAGCCAACAGCGCCCCAAACAGATAGTCGGCATGGCGATATGGGCCGGAGCGCGCGCGCACGACTATCACGATCTCGGCGTCGGTGTTTGACTCGATTTCGCGAACTTGTTGAGCCAGCGCTTCACACGCGGCTTGATCGAATTTCGCGCTTGTCATCTCTCAAAAAAAGTGCGAAAGCAGGATGCCGAAACAGTCTAACACAGGCCGCGGAGACGCAGAGAAAACGCACGTTTGAATAACATCGCTCTCTTCGGCCTCCGGCTCTGTAACAAGCTTCAAAGCACTAAAAACGGCCCAGCGAATCGGCTGGGCCGTTACGGTGTCGGAGATCGTCGTCGAGGTCTAACTATAACTGCTCAACGCCTCGGACTCGTTTTCGTAAACGTCGAACACGGTGAGTAGTTTGGTGATTACCAGCAGGTCCTGAACCTTGTCAGTGAGATTCAGAAGTTTGAGTTGGCCGCCGCCGCGGCCTACTGTCGTGTAGTTGGCAATCAATTCGCCGATGCCGCTCGAATCGATGTATTTGACCCCGCCCAGATTCAACAGAATCTTTTTGTTGCCGGCGGCAACCAAACCGCGGATCGCGCCGCGCAGTGCGGCCGCGCTATCGCCCATACGCACTTCACCGCTCAAATCAAGAATCGCCACGTCACCGGCCTGGCGTTGTTTGATATCTAATCCGGCCATCGCTGAAACCTCCCTGGTTTACACTCAAAAATGTTCGACCCGCGATCGTCATCGCGCGTACAAAAATTCATTTGAAGTTGCTGAGCGCGTCAGCTTCGGTGTCGTAAGCATCGAAGACCGTCAACAACTTCGTGATCGTAAGCAAGTCTCGCAACTTTTCTGTCAGGCTGAGCAGTTTAAGTTGTCCGCCCTCCTTATTAATCGCAGTATAGCTGGACACCAGTTCGCCGATGCCGCTCGAATCGATGTAACCCACGCCTGCCAGATTCAGCAGAATGTTTTTCTTTCCTTCTTCCAGCAAGCGACGGATGGCGCTCCGCAAAGCCACGCTACCCTCGCCGATCGTGATGCGGCCGTCCATGTCGAGAATGGTCACATCGCCGGCCTGGCGCTCGCGGATGTTGAGTTCTGCCATGATCCTGGATCTCCTCAGTCAATTTTAGATTTTAGATTTCAAATTTGCGATTTGGCACTTGGTCTCTGAACGATCGCAACTTGTTCCCAAAGATCAAAGGCCCAAAACCAATTCCAAGATCAAAAATCGCAAATCAGAAATCAAAAATGTTTGATCATGCGCACCGAAGTGCCACCTTCAGGGTGCATTAACCACTGCACCTCGTCCATGAAACTGCGCATCAGAAAGATGCCGCGTCCCGAGGTCTTCAAAATGTTTGCCGGATCGGTTGGGTCGGGCACGTCCGTAAGATCGAATCCTTCGCCCTGATCCTTGACTTCGATCTCCAGCGCGTGTTCCAGGCAATTGAAGGTCACTTCAACTGCTTTGGCTTCGTCTTCCTGGTTGCCATGCACGATTGCGTTCGTAACCGCTTCGCGCACAGCCATGTCGACTCCGAAAGCGGCCTCTTCCCCGACACCGCAACTCCGGACGAAATCCGTTACGGCGGCAGCAGCGTCAGCAACGGCCTCAATATGGCTGGGCAAAACGAGTCGAGTCGTTTGTTCGGTCACAAAAGGCACGGCCTCTCTTGCCTGGGAATTGCGCTCTGGCTGCTGCTAAATAATAACTAACGGAAGACGGACGTGTAACATGCTGGCTAGTCGCATGTCAAGAAGTTGGGCTGTGTCGGACAAACTTGAGTTTGCCGAACTACGCCATCAGGTTAAGATCCCGTTGTGATCGTTCGACCTGCAAAACTAGTTCGCGGCCGGCTGTCAATGCCCGGCGATAAGTCAATCTCGCATCGCGCGGCGATGATTGCAGCGCTGGCGGAAGGCACCTCGCGTATTGGAAATTTTTCGACCAGCGACGATTGCGCGGCCACGCTGTCTTCCCTGACACAGCTCGGCGTTTCGATTGAACGCGATGGCCACGAACTATTGGTTCATGGTGCCGGTGCGAAGGGATTGCGAGCGCGGGTCGAACCGCTCGATTGCGCCAACAGCGGCACCACGATGCGTCTGCTGGCCGGGATTGTGGCCGGACAGAATTTCAAATCAACTTTGACTGGCGATGAGTCCTTGCGCTTGCGTCCGATGGCGCGAATTATCGAGCCGCTGCTCATGATGGGCGCGCGTATTTCGTCCAACGATGGCCGCGCGCCGCTGATGATCGAAGGCCATAAGCCTCTGAAAGCAATCAATTATGATTTGCTCGTCGCGAGCGCTCAGGTCAAATCGTGCATCCTGCTCGCGGGACTGAGCGCCGCAGGACGAACTGCAGTCACCGAAAATGAACCGACTCGCGATCACACCGAACGAATGCTGCGCTGGTTCGGCGTTCCGCTTGAGGTAAGCGACGTTGAAGGCTTGCGGGCTGTCACGGTCGATGGCCCGGCGCGTTTCAACGCGCGCGACGTTTCGATACCCGGGGATATTTCATCGGCTGCATATTTCATCGCGGCCGCGGCATTGCTCCCCGGTTCGTCGCTCGAAATTACGGGCGTCGGCGTCAACCCAACACGCTTAATGTTCCTGGAGCAACTGCGATCGTGGGGTTTTGATGTGGCGGCAGGTGATGTGCGCGAAGAGTGCCACGAACCTGTGGGGACAATTCGCGTCAGCGGCTCGAAATCATCAGATGCGTCTGACTTTAAACCCGCGGCGCCACTGCGAGGCCCGCTGATTCCGCAATTGATTGACGAGTTGCCGCTGCTGGCAGTTGTCGGATCGCAAATCGAGGGCGGCATCGAAATTCGCGACGCCGCTGAGTTGCGCGCGAAGGAATCCGATCGCATCGCCGCGACGGTACAGAGCCTGCGCGCGATGGGCGCAGAAGTCGAGGAGTTCGCAGACGGCTTGCGCGTTTCCGGGCCCACGCAATTACGCGGAGCTGAAATCGATCCGCGCGGCGATCATCGCATCGCGATGGCGTTTTCGGTCGCAGGTCTGATCGCCGAAGGCGAAACCGAAATCAAGAATTCGGACTGCGTGGCTATGTCATTTCCGGAATTTTTTGGGTTGTTGGAATCGGTAATTGAAAGATGAAAGCCCGCCGCGTAGTCATCGTTGGTTTCATGGGCTGCGGGAAAACCACCGTCGCCAAAGAACTGGCGCGCCGGCTTGCTTGCGCGATGATCGATCTCGATTCATTCATCACCGATCGCGAAGGTCGCTCGCCTGCTGAAATCATCGAACAAGACGGCGAAGACGCGTTTCGTGAAATCGAAAAACGCGCAATGAGTGAAGTTTTGGAGAACAGCAAAGCTCGCGTGATTGCGCTCGGCGGCGGCGCGTGGACGATAGAAGCCAACCGCGCGCTGGTCGAAAAGCATGATTGCCTGAGCGTCTGGCTGGACGCACCATTCGAACTCTGCTGGGAACGGATCACATCGAGCGGAACAATTCGACCACTGGCACCCAATCGAGAGCGCGCGGAAGCGCTCTATGACTCAAGGCGCCCGACCTACTGTCTCGCTGAAATCAGAATTGACTCTAATGAGAAAAAGGGGCTCGACGAAATCGTGATTGAAGTCGAAACAAACCTCAAATGACCTTTCGCGCTGACCACTTTTCCTTTAATCTCCCAGTGTGGATAAATTTCGCATTCGTGGCGGCAACGCCATCAAAGGCCGCGTCGCGATCAGCGGCGCAAAGAACTCTGCGCTGCCTTGCATGGCCGCGGCGATTCTGACGCCTGAGACTGTCACGCTGCACAATCTCCCTTACGTGCGCGACATCATCACGCAAAGGCGCTTACTGGAAGACATCGGCGCGCACGTGCTCACGCCTGAGTTGCGCACGCACAAGATCTCGGCCGCGCACGTCGAACTGTTCGAAGCGCCGTATGAGCTAGTGAAGACGATGCGCGCGTCAGTGCTGGCGCTTGGGCCTTTGCTGGCGCGGTTCGGCAAAGCGAAAGTGTCTTTGCCGGGCGGCTGCGCCATCGGCGCGCGGCCGATCGATTTGCATCTGGCGGGATTCGAAAAGCTCGGCGCGGAAGTCATGTTGGAATCCGGCGATGTAGTCGCACGCGCGCCGAAGGACGGCCGATTAGTCGGCGCAGAGATTAGTTTCGAAAAGGTTTCCGTGACTGGAACCGAGAATCTGATGATGGCCGCCACTCTAGCTCGCGGCACCACGACGATTCACAACGCCGCGCGCGAGCCAGAGGTCAGCGATCTCGCTGAGCTTCTGAACAAGATGGGCGCGCGCGTTCGTGGCGCCGGCACGCCGACGATTGAAATCGAAGGAGTGGAAGCGCTCGGCGGCGCAGAGCACACGATCATTCCCGATCGGATCGAAACCGGAACGTTCATCGTGGCCGCCGCGATCACTAAAGGCGAACTGGAGATTAGAGATTGTCAGCCCGAGCATTTTGTGCGCGTGATCGCCAAGCTGCGCGAAGTCGGAGTCGAGATCGAAGAGGTCAACCAAAGCACCTTGCACGTTCGTTGTAGCGCGCGCGGATTGAAAGCGAGCGACTTAATCACTGAGCCCTATCCGCGTTTCCCGACGGACATGCAG
>DASZZL010000191.1:0-4001 GCA_035545035.1 Pyrinomonadaceae bacterium | reverse complement strand
GCATTCCGGGGTTATTGAAGGCGCGTTTCGGATCGCATGAAGTCATCAACACGATCATGTTGAACTTTATCGCGGTCGCGCTGCTCAGTTACTTCACGCAGTACCACTTCAAAATTCCCGGCGACGCGATCATGCAGACAGCGCCGATTAGCCCCAGCGCCAACCTGCCGACGCTGGGCAGATTCATTCCGGGCTTGCCGGCGCGGATTCCGCTGAACATCGCCTTCATCTTTGCGGTGATCGCGTGCATCCTGGTCTATATCTTTTTGTGGAAGACGAAGTGGGGTTACGAACTGCGCGCGACGGGTGCGAATCCGTCGGCAGCGGAATACGGCGGCATCTCGATTCGCAAGCAGATAATTCTGGCGATGGCGATCTCCGGCGGTTTGGCGGGAATGGTTGGCATCAACGAGGTGCTCGGTTATCGCCACCGCTATTACGACGGCTTTTCGGCCAACTACGGATTCGTCGGCATTGCCGTGGCGTTGCTCGGCCGCAACCACCCCGTCGGAGTTTTTCTGGCGGCGATCCTGTTCGCGATTTTGCTCCGCGGCGGAATCTTTGTTGACGCTTTCACCCCCCACGTTTCGAAAGACATTGTGGATATGCTTCAGGGAATCGTGATTGTCTTTGTCGCCGCCGAAGCGATGTTTCGCGGCCCGCTGAAGAAGTTTGGTTTGATGAGAAAGGCGAAAGTCTAAGAGATAGTACTTAGTGCTTTGTACTTGGTGCTTAGACGTCATATTCGTGCTGCCAGTTAGAATCGAGGGTTCTATGGAGAGAACAAATTTCGAGAAGCTTCAAGTCTATCAGCTATCCGAGAAGATCGCCGATGGTATTTGGGACATCGTTATCGCTTGGGATTCATTTGCTAAAGACACAGTTGGTAAACAGATCGTTCGCTCCGCGGATAGCATTGGAGCAAACATAGCGGAGGGCAGCGGCCGAGGTAGCCACCAGGATAACAGACGTTTCGTTAGGATGGCCCGCGGGTCGTTGTACGAGACTATTCATTGGTTGCGCCGCTCGTACATAAGGAAACTCTTGTCACAATCGGAAGTTAAGAAGCTTCGGGTGCTAATCGAGGAGCTGACACCCAAACTAAATGCGTTCCTGCGATCTGTTGACCAGCGCGTCAAGTCGCAATAGCGCGCAAAGTACAAAGTACAAAGTACAAAGCACAAAGAATGAAATAGCAATGCGCCAAATCTTTACCCTCCAGCTTCTATTCTCGACGATTCGTCTGTCGACGCCGCTGGTGCTGGCGGCGCTCGGCGGTCTTTACTCTGAGCGATCGGGCGTTATCAATATCGCGCTTGAAGGCTTGCTGCTCTCCGGCGCATTCACGGCGGCTTCCGTAACTTACTACGCGGGAAGCTCAGCCGCTCCATGGTTGCCTGCGGGTTACACTCAGTACAGTCCGTGGGTTGGACTCGCCGCCGCGATTCTTGCCGGCGCGCTGGTCGCTTATGTCATTGCGCTTGCCTGCATTCGCTTCAAAGCCGACCAGGTCGTGACCGGCACGGGCATCAACATTTTGTTCATAGGCCTGCCGGCGGTTCTGAGCGGCGCGCTGTTTCTTTCTTCCGGCTCGACGCCGCAGATTCCGAGAGAGAACTTGCTGCCGGTGCTTTATCGATTTCTTCCCAGCTTCATGCCGCATTGGCGAATTTTCACTGACGTTTCAGTAATCTCTTTGCTGGCGCTCATCGTTGTACTCGTCACGAGATACGTTCTGTATCGCACGCCGTTTGGCCTGCGTTTGCGCGCGGTCGGTGAGAATCCGGAAGCAACGGATGCCGCAGGCGTCGGCGTGAATCGAATGCGTTACGTCGGCGTGATCTTGTCGGGAGCGCTGGCCGGAATCGGCGGGGCGTATCTTTCGATCGGCCAGTCGTCTTTGTTCACGCGCAACATGGCCGCTGGCCGCGGCTTCATCGCGCTGGCTGCTTTGATTTTCGGCAAGTGGCGGCCGGTGCAGACGATGCTGGCCTGCTTGCTGTTTGGACTTGCCGACGCGCTGACGATTCAAATGCAAGGTGTGGTAAAACTCCCGTGGAATCCAGCCGAGGACATCCCGGTTCAGTTCATCCAAATGATTCCGTATGTTGTGACGATCGTCGTGCTCGCAGGTTTCATCGGTCAATCGCGCGCGCCGCGTGCTCTGGGCACCGCTTACCAAAAAGAAGGGTGAGTATAGTTCAGAGTTCAACCTTCAGGTTGTCATACCGATTTGGCAAGCTGAAGCTTGAACTCTAAACTGGTTTACTGTTGTAATGTCTTCAGCAAAACTCAAAATGTCAGCAGAACCGAGTTCTTCATCGCTCTACGAACGCGCAGAGAAAGCCGCGCGCATGATTCGCGCGCGCGCGAACGCTGAGGTGGCGGTCGCGATCGTTTTGGGCAGCGGGCTCGGCGCTTTCGCTGAAGAGCTGACTGAAGCGATCGCGATCCCGTACGAGGAAATTCCCGGATTTGCGCGCGCAACTGTCGAAGGCCACGCCGGGAGCCTCGTAATCGGAAAGGCTGGCGACGTGACGGTCGCGGCGATGCAGGGACGCTTTCATTTCTACGAAGGTTACAGCCTTGAAGAAGTCACGTTTCCGATTCGGGTGCTGAAAATGCTCGGCGTGCGCACGCTGGTGCTAACGAACGCCGCGGGAGCACTGAACGTCGAATTCGCTCCGGGCTCGTTGATGGTGATTAGCGACCACGTGAACTTGTTGGGCGCGAATCCGTTGACTGGGCCGAATGACGATCGGTTCGGTCCGCGCTTTCCCGATCTGACTTCGGTTTATGCGCCCGAGCTGCAGAACATCGTGATCGAAGAAGCGCGCGCAATGGGAATGGAAATGCGGCGCGGAATCTATGCCGCGCTTTCCGGGCCCAGCTACGAAACGCCGGCAGAAATTCACATGGTGCGCACGCTGGGCGCGGACGCCGTCGGCATGAGCACCGTGCCCGAAGCGATCGTGGCGCGGCACATGGAAATGCAAGTGATAGGCATTTCATGCATTACGAATCTTGCGGCGGGCGTCTCCAGTCGTCCGATCGACCACGGACAGGTGATGGCCATCGGCGAGCGTGTGCGCGCGGAATTTACTGAGCTGGTGCGTCGTGTTGTAGTTCGATTGAAGACTGACAACTGAAACTGATTATGATCATTGGCATCTGCGGCGGCACGGGTTCAGGCAAGACCACGGTCGCCAATCGCATTCTGGAAACAGTCAGCGCTGACGAAGTCGTCTTTATCCAGCAGGATTTGTACTATCGCAATCTCAAGGACATGCCGCTGGACTATCGGAACGCGGCGAACTTCGATCATCCCGACGCGCTCGACAACGACCTGCTGATCATCCATCTGAAGAAGCTGAACGCGGGCGAGCCGGTCGAACTGCCGATCTACGATTTTCGCACGCACACGCGCCTGCCCGACACTACTCCGATTGAAGCCAAGCCAATCGTGATGGTCGAAGGCATTCTTATTTTTGCCGAGCCGCGTTTGCTCGAGCAGATGGACATCAAAGTTTTTGTGGACACGCCGGACGACATTCGTTTCATTCGTCGTCTGCGGCGCGACATCGCCGAACGCGGCCGTACGCTTGATTCAGTCATTGAGCAATACATGGCCACGGTGCGGCCGATGCACAATCAATTCGTCGAGCCATCAAAGCGGCATGCGGACGTCATTATTCCAGAGGGCGGTCATAATCTTGTGAGCATTGATTTGATCAGTGGGAAGATTCGCGAGAGGCTGGCCAATGCTTTGCACCCGGTTGGAGGCCAGGCTTGATCGAACAGGACAATCAATCATTAATCGAAGCGGCTACGGCAGCGCGCGTGCGATCCGTCGCGCCGTTTTCGCACTTTCTGGTCGGCGCGGCGTTGCAAACCAAAGACGGCAAGGTCTTCACCGGTTGCAACGTCGAAAGCGCTAGTTACGGTCTGACCGTATGCGCCGAACGTGTGGCGATTTGGAAGGCGCTCTCGGAAGGCGAGCG
>DASZZL010000190.1:0-2910 GCA_035545035.1 Pyrinomonadaceae bacterium | reverse complement strand
ATGAGAGCGGGTCCGAAACGTTCGCCGGAGACAGTCCCACGCCCGATCAATCGATGGTTGAAGAGAACGCCCACGCCATGGGCATCAACTTTGAAGATAACGAGGAGTTGGATTTCGAAAAGATCGAGCGCCGCGACCGCGATCGTTACGAATTGGAAGAGCAATCCAAAACGCGCGACGACACTATCTAGTCACCGCGCAGTTTCTCAATCTCATCAAGTTAGTGTGCGCGACCCCCTTCCTTAAAGAGCTTGCGCGCTGCGACAGAGGGGTTATATCCTCGCGCGCATGATGCTGCGCACACTTTTTCTCCTCGTTTTCTTTGCGACGTTTGTTTCCGCCAACGCTGCCGAACCCTGCACCCGAGCAACGCCCGAATGTACCGAATGGGTGAACCTCGGCGGTCAGGCGCAAGCGCTGATCTACCGCGCCTATCCTGTCGATAAGAAAAACGAAAAGATTACCCGAGCGCTCGTCGTGGTGCATGGCGCGGGACGCGACGCCGACAACTATTTTCGCACTGGGCTAGCCGCTGCTTTTCTCGCGGGCGCGCTCGATGACACGATCGTTATCGCCCCGCGCTTTGCGTCCAACGACGGGCGCAGCTGCCGCGATACACTGGCGGCGAACGAAATCAATTGGAGTTGCTCCGGAGATAGTTGGCGATCCGGCGGAGTTTCAGCCAGCAACAAGGACCTGACTTCGTATGATTTGATGGACGAGATTCTTCGCAAGCTGGCGCGGAAAGACGTCTTTCCAAACCTGAAAGCGATCGTGGTCTGCGGTCATTCCGCGGGCGGGCAGTATGTCACGCGCTACGAGATGGCGAACCAGGTTCACGACAAGCTCGGCGTCCCGCTCACTTACGTCGTTTCCAACCCATCGAGCTATGCTTACCTCGATCCAGAACGCCCCACAGGTGCGAACAATGAACTACGTCCCTTCGGGGACGCTCGCAACTGCACGACGTTTGATAACTGGCCTTACGGTTTGAAAAGCCGGAGCGGCTACACCGTGAAACTCAGCGACGATCAATTGAAGCAACAGCTCGCCGCGAGATCGGTGACTTATTTGCTCGGAGAACTCGATATCTTGCCGCTCGGCGGCTTTGACTCATCGTGCCCGGCAATGGCCCAGGGTCCGACGCGGCTCGCGCGTGGCCAGACCTTTGCGAGCTACGTCAACGCGAAGTACAAGGCGCAGCACAAAGCGATCGTCATCCCGCTGTGCGGCCATAACGCGCGCTGCATGTTCACCGCAGAGCTGGCGCTGCCAATTCTGTTTCCGAAGCTGTAAGTAAGAAGCGCGCGCATCGGAGCGCCCGCATCCTTGCGGGCGGTTCGCATGCATCCTGCATGCGACTTTCAACAATTGCGAAACCGAGCACTACTGAAAGGCCACTCTTCCGGCTTCTCGCACAGACGGGCCTTCACCGGATTGTTCTCGATGTACGCCAAGACTTTCGAGTAGTGCCTTACGTTGCGAATGTAACGATCGAAGTATTCTTTCTGCCAGAAACGGCCTTTGCGAGACAGTATTTTGTTAGCCTCATTCGATGTGTAAGACTTCAGTAAGTGCATGATCTCAGCAAGATTGTGGCCGAAGCGTGGCGTGCAGAGCATATGGGCATGATTCGGCATTATGACCCAAGCTACTAATCGATATTTGGTCTGATCATGAAACAGCAATGCGTTCTGCACTATCGCCGCGACACGAGAGTCTTTCAAGTAACAAACGCCGTGACCTTGATCGAGGTAGGCTTCCACGCGACGGCGCATAATTGCCTCGGCCTCTCCTGGCTTTCCGTTCTTCAGCTCTTCTCGCCAACGCACCAGGACCGACCGAGGTAGTGCGTCATGCAACCGAAAGGTGATGAACTGCGCTAGCTCGCCGCCGTTGAAATGCGGAAGGTAACCGCGATTGTGCCAGCCCAATGATGAGTAAAGCGTCTGTGGAAGTCTCGTCATAATAACTAGTGCGCGCAAGATGCGCGCGAACCGCCCGCAGGGATGCGGGCGCTCCAGCGGCCAATCCTACTGCGCCGGGAAATTCGATCTCGGCTGCAGGGTCACGCTCTTAATCACAACTTTGTCGGAAGGCCTTGGCGTTCCCGCGGCAGTCGGCGCGCCCATGATGACTTCGGCGTTCTTGATGCCGTCGATCACGCGGCCAAACACGGTGTACTTCTTATCGAATGCCGGTTGCTTTTTAAGTGTGATGAACCACTGACAGTTCGCGCCGTTTACGTCCTGGGTGCGCGCAGCGCCCACGGTGCCACGGTCGTAAGGAATGTCGCTGAACTCCGCCGGCACGTTCGGATAAGGTGAATTCCCCATGCCGTACGCGTCGACGTTGCTTCCCTTGGTGTTCGGATCGCCGCCTTGAATAATTCCCAAATCCTTATCGACGCGATGAATCGCCGTGCCGTCATAGAAATGCTCGCTGATTAGTTTCTTGAATCGCTCGACCATTTGCGGCGCGACGTTCGGATACAACTCGATCACGATGCGGCCATAGTCAGCTGTTTCGATCACGGCGACTTGTGAGTCAGGCTCAGGTTTGACGCCGCTCTTCACGTTGCCAGTCTTGGTTTCGCCTGCGTTCGCGTTCGTGGCGGGGCTTGAGTTCTTTTCATTGCAGGCGCTGAGAGAAAGAGCAAAGAACATCAGCGCAATTAAGAGTTTCGTTCCTGACGTTTTCACTAGCGATATCCTCCAGAGTTGCATAGTGTCTCTTTGCGTCTTTGCGTCTTTGCGTCTTTGCCTCTTTGCGCCTTTGCGTGAAATTTACCCGGTCGCTACCGCTCCCGGTTCTGTACCGTCTGCCTTTGCGAGAAACTGTCTCACGCCAAGGCGCAAAGGCGCAAAGTAAAGTCAAAACAATTTCCTGCTGTCGAGTAGAATTGTCACG
>DASZZL010000189.1:0-6055 GCA_035545035.1 Pyrinomonadaceae bacterium | reverse complement strand
CTCGGGTAATCTTTTCGTTTTTCTTATCGACAGGATAGGCGCGGTAGATCAGCGCTTGCGCCTGACCGCCGAGGTTCACCCATTCGGTACATTCGGGCGTTGCTCGGGTGCAGGGTTCGGCAGCGTTTGGGGAAACGAACGTCGCAAAGAAACCGAGGAGAAAAAGTGTGCGCAGCATCATGCGCGCGAGGATATAACCTCTCCGTCGCAGCGCGCAAGCTCTTCGAAGGAAGGGGATCGCGCATACTATCTTGACGAGATCGGAAAACCGCGCGGTGACTAGATAGTGTCGTCGCGCGTTTTGGATTGCTCTTCCAATTCGTATCGATCGCGGTCGCGGCGCTCGATCTTTTCGAAATCCAACTCCTCGTTATCTTCAAAGTTGATGCCCATGGCGTGGGCGTTCTCTTCAACCATCGATTGATCAGGCGTGGGACTGTCTCCGGCGAATGTCTCCGATCCGCTCTCGTTCACATCTTCCCAGGCGGCGTCGATGTCGCCACCGGCGTCCCGCGGCGAGGCTGCGGTGTTGTTGTGCAGACGCTGGGCCAGTAAGTCCGGATCCTTCGGCGCGTGCGCGATCTCTTCCTCCATAAGCTCTTCGATTTCCGGATCGGGCACGAACTCAGGATTGTTGCTCAAGTAGTTGAATAATTCCGGCGTCTTCTTTGGCATGATGTTCGCCCCTATACGCGCGCGAAAAGCGACGCTCGATCAAAAAAATGAAACGGCAACTCAGCAGTTGGTGAAGGAGACTTTAACGGCGCGACTATATCAAATCGCAGCGGCCACAACCAATCCGAAAATCGATCCTGACTTCCGGCCCAAACCAACAGAATCGGAGACGCACGTTAGAAGCTCAACCTCACCGCGAGTTGTATGTTGCGCGACCCGCCGCCGCCCAGAAACGGATTGCCAGTGCCAACGTCGGGCGTTGTCGTGATCGGCAAAAAGGCGATGCCTCGGCCGTTTGCGGCGATTCCATTCTGCAGGAAATCGACCCCGAAGTTGGGCCACAGCGGGTTGGCAAAGTTCGGATGATTGAACAGATTGAAGATGTCCATGCGAATTTGCATCTTCACGCGTTCGCCCAAGCTGTTGTTCTTGACCAGGCTGAAATCGAAGTTCCTATAGTGTGGCCCCACAAGGGCGTTGCGACCCAAACTACCAAAGTGCTGCGTGCCGGCGATGCAATTGCCCATGGCGTCCAACGTGCACGGGACTTTGAAAGCCGTGAGATTGAGAAACTGACCAGGTGTGCTGGTTCCGGCAAAAGGGTTGCCGACAAGATCGGGGCGCCCAAAGAATTCGCCGCTGCCATTAAAGTCGCCTTCGAACAAGTAATTAACATTGAAGGGTTGGCCGGAAGCCAGGGCTAGCACTCCATTCACGGCCCAGCCCGAACTCAAGCCGCGCAAATGTCCCAATTTCGGTAGATCGTAGTTGAAGACCCAGGTCAGATGGTGTCGCATGTCAAAGTTGGAATTAGCGCGCTCGCGATCTGGCCGGAAACTGTCGTCCGGCTGCGTGGCGTTGGGCACATAGTCCTGTCCGTCGCTGGCATTGTCGGTAGAACGCGACCAGGTGTAGTTCAGCGTCGAGGTTAGTCGATGCCAGTTGCGAATCTGTAGCGAAGTCTGTAGCGATTTGTAGTTACTCGTGGCTGTTGACTCGAACTGGTTCACATAAACAAGAGCAGGAAACGCGAAGGTCCCATTCGGTTTGACCTGATTAAGGTCGCGATAACGAAACAGCTTGCGGCCCGCTGAACCAACGTATCCAACTTCCAGCGCGACATTTCTGACCAGCTCCCGCTGAACATTTACGTTGTACACGTGGATGTAAGGAGTGCGAATGTTCTGATCGACGGTAAAGACGTCGGTGGCCGAAAAAGTTGAAGGAGCAAACACGCGAACCCCCGGCGCGATCGTTGCCGCGGGAGAGAAGCTGAACGTGATCGCGTCAGCGCCGATTCCGTTATAGGCCGGACCAGGGTTGAAAGTATTGAAAGGCAGTTGCCCGACGAAGAAGTCTTGCGAAAACGAGTCGTAATACAGGCCCCAGCCTGCGCGCAACACGGTCTTTGCATTTCCCTGGAGGTCCCAGGCCACGCTGGCGCGCGGCGCAAAGTTGTTCAAATCTTTCGGATAGAGTTGCCGAACCAGAGTTAGAGTTCCGGTGGGACTCAGGAGGCTGAAACGATTCTTCTCTTCGCCAATCACGCCGAAGTACTCCCAACGCACTCCATAGTTCAGGGTGACATGCGGGAAAACATGAAAGCTGTCCTGAAGATAAAGAGAGTGATTGTTCTGGAAAGTCTGCCGCGACGAATTGCCCTGCGCCTGCCGGCCGCTTGACGGAGTGCCGGCGATGAATTCGTCAAGCGTGTCGAAGCGGAGCTTGCCGCGATAGCCGCTGTCAAAGAAACCATCCACAAACGTGCGCCGGAATTCATAGCCGAACTTCCAGTTGTGCCGGCCTGCGCTGTAACTCAGATTGCCGAAGAGCTGCGTGTTCGTGTCCACGCGTCCGCGAGGCACCGAGGTGTTGGCGCCCAGAGTTGCAAATCCGTCAACGCCGATTTGCGGCAGCCCAAAATCCTGCGTCGTGGTTCCCATGTTCAATCCGATCGACGAGGGATTGAAAGTGCTGTCCTGCGGGAAGAAGGTCTCTTTGAAACGGTTGTAGCCGCCGCGAATCTCCATCAGTAAGTGCGGACTGAAGACATGCGTGTAAGAAACCGATGCAATGTTAACGTCGGTTGGGGTGACGGTATTAAAGCCGGGAAGAATCCCCCCGCCAACCAGCGCCAGCGGAAAACTCTGATCGCTCTTGCCGAAGTAATAGCGGCCGGTTAAGAGATCGTTTTTGCCGATGTGCTGGTCAATCTTCCCGATAAAACTATTGACGCGATTGCTGGCACTGTTTGAGATTTGTAGATTGTTTCCTGATGCATCGGGCACCCGGTTGGCGGCGGGCCACGGACGTCTGGCCAACAGGTTAGCTATGACCGGATTTACTACGCCGCCGTTGTTGGCGATGGCGGTGTTAATCTCCGCCGTCGTCGGCACGCGTCCCAGCGTCGGAATGCCAACCGTCTCCCGCTGTCCTTCATAAGAGACAAACCAGAAGGTCTTGTCTTTTTTGAAAGGTCCGCCCAGAGAGAAACCAAACTGGTTGTTGTGAAAGATATCCTGCGGTTGGTCTTTTGTATTGAAAAAGTTCCGAGCATCAAGCTTGTTGTTGCGGAAATACTCATACGCGGTGCCGTGTATAGAGTTTGTTCCTGACTTTGTCACGATGTTGACGGTGGCGCCCGAGCTGCGGCCATACTCTGCCTCAGTGCTGTTGATGATGGACATCTCCTGAAGCGCGTCCATCGGCAGGATCGTCGCCGGCGTTCCGAACACTCCGCCCTGATTGATTGCCGGCAGGTTGCGATAGCCGTCATTCATGTCCGTGCCGTCGATCAGATAGTTATTCGATCTCCCGCGATTGCCATTGATGCTGAACAGCCCGAACGAGCCCGGCGAATCAGCGACACCAGACGGGTCGCCGCCGGAGCCGGGAACCAGCACCAGCATCTTGGTAAAGTCGCGCCCGCTGATCGGGAGTTCCTGCAGTTGTTTTGCCTGGATCGAGCCACCGAGATTATTTTCCGCCGTGTTCACGACGGGCTCGCCGGCGGGAATGTCGATGATATCCACGCCGCCCGCAATAAGAAGAGAGACGTCAGCCCGCGTGGTGGTTGAAACTTCGACCTTCACGTTCCTCATCGTCAGGTCGTGAAATCCTGCTTTCTTCACCGTTACTCGGTAAGTTCCAATCGGCAGCTCGGAAACGATGTAACTCCCGTCGTTATCGGTCTGGGTCGTACGCGTCAATCCTGTTTCAGGATTGGTTATCGTCACGTCCACGCCGGGGATTACGGCGCCGTTCGGATCGGTGACGGTGCCCTGAATTCCTCCGCGAAATGTTTGCGCAGACGAAATAGTAGCCGAGCAAAGAATCAATGCCAGAAGCAGGAAGTTTTTCATACCGAGGTCTCCTCCGAAAAAGATTTCTATCGTCGGGATATCTTCGAACTGCGGCCGATTATACGCCGCCATCTTCGGCAAGCACAGCAAAAAGATTTGTCTTGCTTGACGATTACATAACGCGCTCCTAAACTTGAATCTGATAAGCGCAGAACGTCAAGTAGTCACGGCGAAGCTCCCGGGCTTCTTGTCGAATCGATCTGTCGGCGCGCTGCGATGCGCGCAAATCGCCCCGCAACGACGCGGACGCTACGGAGAACGATGCCGCATAATCTCTTCAATTCACTGCAAACATTCATCCCGGCAGACGGAAAGACCGGACAGCTTTATTCTCTGCCGCAACTGGAAAAAGAAGGCATCGGCAAAGTCTCAAGACTGCCGGTCAGTATTCGCATCGTGCTCGAATCCGTGCTGCGCAATTTCGACGGCGAGAAGATCACCGAAGACGACGTGCGCAGTGTCGCCAATTGGCGGCCCAACGGCGAACGCACCGAAGAAGTTCCGTTCGTAGTTGCGCGCGTGCTTCTGCAGGATTTTACTGGCGTGCCTTTGCTGGTTGATTTGGCCGCGATGCGATCAGCAGTGGTCCGTTTGAATAAGAATCCCGGCGTGATCGAGCCTTTGGTGCCCGTCGATCTCGTGATCGATCACTCAGTGCAGGTCGATTTCTCCAGCACCAGCGACGCCTTCACGAAAAACATGGAGATGGAGTTTCGCCGCAACAACTCGCGTTATCAATTTCTGAAGTGGGGCATGCAGGCGTTCGATGGCTTTGGCGTGATCCCGCCGGGCATAGGCATCTGCCATCAGGTCAATCTTGAATTCCTCGGCAAATGCGTCTGGGAAAAGCATGGCCTCTACTATCCCGACAGTTTGGTTGGCACGGACTCGCACACGACGATGATCAATGGTCTGGGCATCGTCGGCTGGGGCGTCGGTGGCATTGAAGCCGAAGCGGCGATGCTGGGCCAGCCGGTTTACTTTCTGACGCCCGATGTTGTCGGCGTGCACATGAAAGGCCGTCTGCGCGAAGGCGTGACTGCAACCGATCTGGTCCTGGCGGTCACCGAGATGTTGCGCAAAGCAAAAGTCGTCGGCAAGTTTGTCGAGTTTCATGGCGAAGGCGCCGCGTCTCTTTCGGTAACGGATCGCGCGACGATCGCGAACATGTCGCCTGAGTACGGCGCAACCATGGGTTACTTTCCGCCAGATGAAGAGACCTGTCTTTATCTGAAAGCGACCGGACGACAGGAAGAGCACATCGACGCGGTGCGAAACTATTTCAAAGCGCAAGGCATGTTCGGCATTCCTCGCGGTGGAGAATGTGACTATAGCAACGTGCTTGAACTCGATCTGGGAACGGTCGTGCCCAGCGTCGCCGGTCCCAAGCGGCCGCAGGATCGCATCGCGCTGCCAAATTTGAAGGAGCAGTTTCTTAACCTCTTGCAGAAATCGGTTGCCGATGGCGGCTATGGGAAGACGAGCGAAGACATCGCGGTTCGATACTCAGCGGACATCGGCGCGAGTGAACACGGTCTGGCGGTGATCGTCGGCGGCGGCGAGCAGCACTCCGCATCTGTTCCAGTCGCCGTCGTTGATGACGTCACGCGCCGGGACACGAGCGTGTGGAGCGAGACCGAGATGATGAACAATCGTCCGACGCCCGATCGGGTGGCTGAAGTTTTGCCCGAAGAATTTCCCAAAGCGCACGTCGACCTCGGGCACGGTGATGTCTTGATCGCTGCGATTACCTCCTGCACGAATACTTCGAATCCGAGCGTGATGCTGGCCGCGGGCCTGCTCGCGAAGAAGGCGGTTGAGCGTGGATTGAAAGTACGGCCCACGGTCAAGACTTCACTCGCGCCCGGCTCTCGCGTGGTTACCGAATACCTGGATAAGACGGGCTTACAGCCTTATCTAAACGAGCTGGGCTTTAATCTTGTCGGCTACGGATGCACAACTTGCATCGGCAATTCGGGCCCGCTCGATCCGAGTATCGAAGAAGTAGTGACCGAGAA
>DASZZL010000188.1:0-10911 GCA_035545035.1 Pyrinomonadaceae bacterium | reverse complement strand
GCGTGATTGCCGAGCTGTGGAGCGAAAACTACGTTTCGGTTTCCGCGATTACTGATAGCGGACAGGAAAGCCGTTCACCTGCCATCGTGCAGCGAACTGACAGCTTGCTTTCACTGCACGTGCCGCGAGGCGCGAGCAGCGCGGCGCGAATCAATTTGAAGTTGAAGATTCCCGCGCGCGCGCATGTGGCAATCGTTACCAACGAAAGCTCGGTCGAAGTTCGAGGATTGCCGGCGGCGCTCTTGATTCAAACGATCTCTGGCGAGATTCGCCTCGAACTTTCCACCGCCGCGGGCGCGGATATGTTGGCCGACTCGAAGACCGGAACTGTTTCTTCGTCGTTCCCTTCGGCCATCGTGGATCGGTTGCGTCGTCCGCAATTGCAAGCCCGGGTCGGCGCAGGCGGGAAGAGCGTCAGGCTCTACTCGCAGGCCGGCAACATTGCGCTGGCGACCGCGGGCGGAGAATCGTCGACGGTCATTTCAACCACAACTCCGGCCGAAAGACGCGAGCCGCTCGAACCTGCCGAGATAACAAAGCCAAAGGAGCGCCCTGAACTCATCGGACTGGAAATAAGAACGCCGGCTGCCGGCACGCCCGCCTCAACGTCTTCGGGCCCCGAAGAAGTCTCGGAGGGCGACATCATCCGCGTCGATGCGCAACTGGTCAGCGTTAACGTCAGCGTCGTTGACCGGAGCACGAATCACGGCGTCAATGACCTGACGAAAGAAGACTTTCGTTTGTCCGAAAACAATGTCGCGCAACAGATCGCGCACTTCGATTCTGCTTCAGCTCCGTTCAATCTCGTATTGCTGGTCGATCTTTCCGGCTCAACGACGAAGGTCGTCGAATTGATCAAGGCGGCGGCGCTTCATTTTGTCGAAGCCGCGCGGCCATTTGATCGCATCGGAGTCATAACTTTTGCCGGCGGCCAAGTGGTGGTCTCGCCGTTAACTACTGATCACGAAGCACTGCGACAACGCATCGCGTCGATCGAAAGGCCGCAGGGAAGCACGAAGCTTTACGACTCGCTGGCTTTTGCGATGGAGGAAGTCTTTCGCGAAGCGAAAGACTCGCGTCGCAACGCGATTGTGTTGATGAGCGACGGTCTCGACAGCGTTCTGCCGAACGTAACCGGCGAGGGTTCGAAACTTACTTACGAAGAGGTGATCAGACGCGCGAAAGAATTTGACGGAGTCGTGTATTCCATCTGGGTGGACACGCAAAGCTACGAGCCTCTGAGCCCGCTCGACATTCAGCAGGAGACTTTCGATCTCGCGCATGACCGACTAAAAGAGTTGGCTGACGTCGGGGGCGGGGCCTTCTATGAGTGTGAAGAGTTAAAAGATTTAGCAGGAGCCTACGATCGTGTGGTTGCGGATCTCGGCATGCTTTACACTCTCTCTTACCGCCCTTCAAACAAGGTTCGCGATGGTGCGTGGCGCACGATCCGCGTCAACGTCAATAAGCCGAACGCGGTGGCTCGCGGCAAACGCGGATATTTTGCAAAGTAAGCAGTAAGCAGTGAGCAGTGAGCAGTGAGCAGTAAGCAGTAGGCAGTGAGCAGTGAGCAGTAAGCAGTAAGCGGAAAACAGAGCACGGCTCATTGGTTTCGCTACTTCTCGATGAAGCAATCCGCGGTGATGATAGATTCTTGAGCCGCCTTATCGTGAGACAGTTGAAGTTTTCTCCTATTTCATTTCGGCGGCGGGTTTTTCGTGTTCTGGCTGTCGGTTTTCTTCTGCTCACTGCTCACTGCTTACCGCCCAGCCGAGCACAGACGCCGGAACCCACTGAAACCATTCGCATCGACACCGACCTGGTGAATGTTAGCGTCAGCGTCTTCAGCCGAAATTCTTCGTCGCCCAAGAGTGCTCTGGTACAAAAGGATTTCGCGGTTTTCGAGAATGGAGAGCCGCAGGAGATTTCGTTCTTTGCTTCGGCCGAAACGCCTTTCGATCTGGTGCTGCTGCTCGACCTCTCTGGCTCGACTGCCGACAAAATCAAACTGATTCGCACATCGTCCAAACGCTTTGTCGATGCCGCGCGGCCGGGAGACCGAATCGCGATTGTAACTTTCACGGCGGACGTCCAGGTCGTCTCTCTGCTCACGCCTGATCACGAATCGCTGAAGAAAAGCATCGACCAAGTCTCAAAGCCGCGCGGCGGCACGAAGTTTTGGGACGCGCTCCGATTTGTCCTCGAACATATCGTCGGCCAATCGCGCGTCTCAGGCCGGCGCAGCGCCGTCGTAGTCATGACCGACGGAGTGGACAACGCTCTGCCTGATGTCTTCGGCGATGGCTCGGTCACGACTTTCGCAGAGTTGATCGAGATCGTGCGGCGATCAGATACGATTGTGCTGCCGATCTATCTGGACACCGTGAAGGAAGCCGGACAGCATGGCACGCCGAGAAGCGCGTATGTTTTGGCTCGGCAACAACTGTCGGAGCTGGCTTCTGAAAGTGGCAATGCGGTCTATCAGGCTCGGAAGGTAAAGGATCTCAACGGAGCCTACGCGCAAGTCATACGCGATCTGAGCACGGTTTACAGTATCGGCTATCGCCCGGTGAATCGCGTGCGTGATGGCTCGTGGCGCACGGTGGCGGTGCAACTGGTCGGACGCCCCGAGTTGATTGCGCACACCCGGCGCGGCTATTATGCAAAGTAGTGAGTAGCGAGCAGATGGCAAATCATAGATGTCAAATGAGAAATGGAAAATGGTCTTCGCTCGTTGGGCTCTTCGTCGTCGCTCTCCTGTTTGCCTCATGTTCTTCCGGCAGTTCCTCTGGGGGTTTGGGTGTTTACCCGAAAGCTGTGGGCGCCGCGGATGAAGCTTCGGCGATTCAATCGCTGCGAACGATCGCTACCGCGCAGCAGCAATTGAAAGCCACGCAAGGCTCCTACGGAACGTTCGACGCGTTGACGCAGGCTGGTTTGTTGGACCTGCGGTTTGCCGGCAGTGCGCCGAATCTCAGGGGGTATCGCTTCACGATGAACGTGACTGACTCTGACTTTTCGGTCAACGCCGATCCCCAAACAACTGAGACGCAGCCCACTACTGGCGTCAGGCATTTCTATCTTGATTCAAACGACAACTCCATCCATGTGAGCCTGAGGCAGGCCGCGTCAAAAAACGACCCAGTTCTTTAGCTCCGCTGGATGATCCAGGAATGGTCCTCAAATGCGCTCAGCGTTGAGCCTGGTCCTGGCCGCGAACCATTGGACACTCGACATTGAAGGCGTATAATGATTTCACTTTCCCAGACGACAAGAATCTCTGACCAGCGTTCTTTTGAGGGAGGTTCGATATGCGAAACCCATCGGTCGTGCTCAGGATATGCGCGGCAATTGTGCTCGCGTTGGGTTTGGCGTCGATCGGCACCGCCCAGAATCGCGAAAAGTTCGTCATCTCGGCCAAGGCCGGCGGCGTCAACTCCGTCACCGGTCGCGTGATGGTCACGCGCGCCGGCAAGTCGCAATTGCTAACCGCACAGGATGATTTGACTGCCGGCGATCTGGTAACCACCGGAGCGGCAAGCCAGGTTGAAGTCTTGCTCAATCCCGGCTCTTACCTGCGCGTGAGCGAGAACAGCGCATTCGAATTCGCTGACAATTCGCTGGAGAACATACGGGTACGGCTAGTTAAGGGAAGCGCTATTGTCGAGGCCATGGGCCTGGATGACACCGAGCTGCATATCACCATTGTTACCGAACAAGCGCGTGTCGTTGTCGCCAGGCGCGGGGTTTATCGAATCAACGCCGCGGCCGATTCCACTGAACTGCTGGTGCGCAAGGGCCGCGCTCTAATCAACGACAATCCACGCAACTTCATTAAGGGCGGGAATGAAGTTGTTTTCCGAGGCGGTTCCTTTCTTGCGACCAAGCTTGGCAAAAGACAGCAGGATCAGTTCGATGATTGGAGCAAGGAGCGAGCGAATACCCTGGCAAAGGCTAACGAGAGGCTTTCGGCTCGCGGTCTGAATACTTATCTTGCCAGCTTCAATTCCTTTGAATGGGCCTTCTCTGCTGCCAACCCATACGGGCTTTGGGCCTTTAGTCCATTCTCGCGTTGCTTTACTTTTCTGCCCTTCTATTACGGATGGTCTTCTCCGTATGGCCACAATTACGGTCTGTACTACGGAATATATGATTACTGGCCCGGGCGCGGGTGCTGCGGCGATATCGTCCGCGGGCCCGTGATTGTTTTCAGCAATCCGTCCTCATCAGGTGGATCATTGGGAGGCTCATCAGGCGGCTCTTCCGGAGGATCGATTGGAAACAGCCGGCCTCCGTCTCCTCCGCCACCACCAGCGGGGCCACCGCCATCACAAGCTGGGCCACGCGATCCGGACTCGGGCGGTCGCTCCATCAACAGAATCAAAGACCCGATTAACTGACGGACAGGTTTCGGAAATTAGCGTTCGCGTCTGAACAGTTCACGGATCTCTTCGTTGACGATATCCACAACTTCCGACTTCGGCAGACCTGCCAATGCCAAATGGGTGAGGCCAGCGCGTAACTTCTTGCGTAACTCTGCATCGGTCTGCTGAGCGCTCCGTCGGGACGAAACGAATGCTCCTGCTCCGTGCCGAACCTTGAGCAATCCTTCTTTCTGAAGTTCACGATAGGCAGCGGCAATCGTATTCAGGTTAACCTTGAGATCGGTAGCCACCTGCCGCACCGGCGGCAGTGCAGCACCTTCCTCCAATTCGCCTCGTGCAATCAGGGACTTGATCTCGTCGGCTACCTGGCGGTAGATCGGTCTACGGTCGGCTTCATCGATGGTTATGTACATAGTCGAGTGTCGCTAGACACTATACACAGGCACAAATGCACCGTCAAATGGAGCAAAAGCTCAGCGCTGTGAAGCCAGGGCCTCGGCCAGGCTGAGAGCTGATCTTGAAACTGCCTCGACGCCATTGCCGGGACTTGCGGTGTCCCCGACGAGGAAAAGATTTGGAAAGATCGTTCCAAACTGTGCTTGCGACGCCATGCGCGCAGGCCTCGAGCAAAGCCCACCGACCATCCCCAGCTTGCGCCGAGTTGTTTCATGAAAGGTTCGCGGCGTCGCGCTCTCGATTACTTCAATGCCGTCGCCTAATTCGGGCATCGCCGCGTGCAGATGTGGCCACAGACGCTCAAGTGTTGTCTGGTCTTGTTCTTCGTGCGCCGTTTCATCCTGATGGAAAGCGAACCAATCAGAAACGTCGGCAGACGTCCATACAGTAACTGCGCGTTTGCCTTCGGGAGCGCGCTGATCCCATTCGGGCGCAGCGGCGAACATCAGTCGGTTGCTTTCAGGCTCAGTCGCGCGGGCTTGCTGCCAGTCATTGAGTAGAATGAGATGATCGACGCCTAACCGCCCGCCGGCCGACTGATCCATGCCGAGGAAGAGCATGTAAGCGCCGGAGCCTTCAAGGAGTTTGAGTTGGGCGGAGATCGATGCGGGAGTGCGGCTCAATCCAACGAGTCGTCCATACGTATCCCAGATCGTTAGGTTGCTGATGATGGCCCGCGTCGCCATTACTCGCTCGCCGCTCAACAGATCGACGCCGATTGCAGCGCCGTCGGACGCGTAAGCCAAACGCAGGGCAGAGGAATTCAGGCGAAGTGATCCTCCGCTGGTTCTCAAAGACTCAGCCAGCTTGTCCGCGAGCGTCTGAGCTCCACCGCAAATCGCCCACATTCCGCGACGTGGGGCCGTCAGAGTGATCGCGGCAGAGATATATGAGCATCGATCGCTTGCGCATAAATCAAAAGTTTGGAGCTGCACATCGATGAAGCGCTGGAACCTCGGAGACGTGTCGCTGAAATGCGCGGCGGCCGTATCAGCTGCAAGGTTGAGCAACGCTGAAGCGTGAACCGAAGAGCTCGATTCGACCAGGCGCGGATGATTATTCTCTTCGAGCCAGGTTGAGGCGACCTGATCCAGCTTGCGATAAAACGAGACGGCCGCGTCAGCGCACTCGGGAAACGTTGCGCGAAGATTCTCTTCAAACTTCTCCTGTTGTTCCGAGACTTCAACGTCCGCGCGGTCGGGCAAACGCACTACGTGGGCTGGCGAGAGGCGACGAACTTCTGGCGGCTGCACCGGGAGTTCAGAAAAGATGCGCTCGTGGATTCCTCCCGGCTCCCAGCCTGTGTAGAGACCGGAAGTCGGTTCAAACGTGTAACCCTGGAGTTCGAAGTTGGCAACGCAGCCCCCTGGTCGCGATTGCCGCTCGAACAAGCACACGCTCACGCCGCGCGCGGCGAGCAGGGCGGCGACCGTCAACCCGCCTATGCCCCCGCCGACAACTACGACTTCATATTTCATTTTGTTAGAGGGGAACGCCGAAAAGGAAATTAATGAGGCCGAGGCCGGCTGCGTGATGCTGCCACGAGTCAACCAGCGCGCGCAGATAAGGATCGAAGACGATTATCAGCGATTGGATCCCGTTGAAGACCAGGTGGATCACAAAGCACGGAAGCAAGCGTCCCGTGCGCGCGCGGACTGTGGTCAAGACGACGCTCAAGAAGGTGATCGCCGAAATCGCGCCGGCGTTCGGCCAATACTGCAAAACGTGCAGGCCCGCAAACATCGACGCTACGACCATGACCGCGAACACAGGCCCAATGACTCTCTGGAAAGCGGAGTAGAGCAGCCCGCGATAAATGACTTCCTCCACGAGTGGCGCTGTCGCCGTGGCCAGGAATGCCGTAATCAGCGCGGCAGCGCGCGAACTCAGAAGTATTCTTTCGAGATCGGTTTCCTGCCCGCCGAACTTGTAAATGATGACCATCGCCACAAGGAAAAGAAGGATCGCCAGACCGACGCTTTTCCCGATTCCGAAATCGGTTTTCCAGCTCCAGCCAAGCACCCTTGTGGGCGATAGTCTTCCAAGCCTGCTAACCACGGCCCAAGCCAGAACCAGAGTGAGTCCGTGCACCGGAAGCAATCCAGCTATGAAAATAATGACGAGAGTCTTGTCGGCCCGGAGGACTTCGCTCGTGAGATGCGCTCCGGGATAATGAGACGCGAGATAAGGAAACGCCAGCAACCACGGCACGAATACCGAAAGAAGCACGCTCGCGGCCCAGGTCAAGAGCGCGTCCAACAAGCTCCACGGCGGATTATCAGGGTCGGGCGAAGTCAAAGCGCGCGACCCATCCGGTTCTGATTCGGAATTTAAGCGATGATGAATAGTTTGCGCGGGAAGCGTAGATTCTTGAGGTGTACTCACGCGCTTAGCAGTTTAGCGCAAGTCTCAAACCGGCGCTACGGGCATTTGCAACCATCCCGATTACGGTTGAGTGGCTAGGATGTTTGATTATCCTGGTCGTCGGAACCTTCGCGTTTTCCGTTGTACTGCTCCAACTTTCGATAGATCGTCTTGCGACCGATGTTCAGCAAGCGCGCGGCCCGAGTCTTGTCTCCGGATGTATAGTCGAGCGTAGCCTCGATGGCCTGACGCTCGATTTCGTTCATCGATGACGGAACGTCGATCTCAAGTTTCGAGGATCGACCTTCGCTGGCGGCCTGCGCCCGCTCGGCGCGGAGCATCGCTTCCCGTTGCAACCCGGCTTCGCTGATTGCCGAAGGCAAGTCTTCGAGTTCGATCTGTCGACCTGAGGCGATGATCACGGCGCGCTCGATCGCATTCTCCAGCTCGCGCACATTTCCCGGCCAGTCGTAGCTGATCAAAGCCTGGATGGCTGCTTTTGAAATACCTGGAACGAATCGACCAGTTCGGTTCTTGTAGTACTCCAGAAAGTGGATCACTAAGACATGGATGTCTTCGCGCCGTTCGCGCAGAGACGGAAGGTGGATCGGAAAGACCGAGAGACGATAAAACAGATCGCGACGAAACTTTCCCTCATCGACAGCGCGTCCCAGGTCGACGTTTGAGGCGGTGATTACGCGCGTATCGGATTTGAGCACCTCGTTGCCGCCAACGCGCGTGAACTCGCCATCCTGCAGCACACGCAAGAGACGAACCTGCGCCGCCAGGCTCATCTCGCCGACTTCGTCGAGAAACAATGTGCCGCCATGCGCTTCTTCAAAGCGGCCGAGCCGTCGCGCGCGCGCGTCGGTGAATGAGCCCTTTTCATGGCCGAAGAGTTCCGATTCGAGCAACGTTTCTGGAATCGCGCCGCAGTTGAGTTTGATGTAAGGCTTGTCTTCACGCCCGGAATTAAAGTGAATTAGGTTCGCCACCAACTCTTTGCCAGTTCCGGATTCTCCCTGGATCAAGACTGAAGTCTGCGTGTCGGCGACGCTCAGCGCCAGCTCAATCGCGCGACGAATCGCCGGCGCCTGGCCGATGATTCGGTCTTCGCCATAGCGCTCGTGCAGCGCGCTTTTCAGGCGCATGACTTCGGCCGAAAGGTGATCGCGCTCCAGCGCTGTGCCAATCTGATCGGCGATTCCTTCGACCAGGGCGACCTCGTGATCTTTGAAACGATCGCGTTGCCCGCTCCAGACCCAACCGAGCAAGCCGAACGTGTGCCCGGCAATGCGCACCGGAGCCACCAGCGCAGCGCGCCCGCCGAGCGTGGCATTAAAAATTCCTCGCAGTGGAAGTGGCAAGTCGGTGTCGAGAAGTTTGAGCGTCTTGCCGTCCGACAGCAGTTCGACCATTGCCGGGTATTCCGTGATGTCCATCGACTGGCCGTGGGCTTCGATCAATCCGCGCACACTATCGATCACGGCATGCGGCGACGCTTTGAAAGCCGCCAGGCTGATCCGTTTTTCGTCTGCATCCAGCACGCCCAGCGCGCAGTAGTCAGCGCCGACCAAAGCCAGCGCGCGTTCGAGCACGACGGAACTAACCTCGCCAAAATCCGATCGCGCGTTGAGCGTGTTGGCAATCTCGAGCAGAGCCTTTGTCGTCTCGGCTTCGCGTTTCTTGTCAGTGTAAATCCGAGTGTACTGGTAGCCGATTGCCAGTTGCGTCGCGATCGATTCCAAAAACGCGACCTCTTCGTCGAACCATTTGCGCGGCGCGCGCGTGTAATGCAGCCCAATCAGGCCGAGCATGTCCTCGTCTAAAATGACCGGCACCAGCAGCAGCGAGCGCGTGCCCATGCTTCTGGCAAAGAAGCGAACCTTGTGGTCAAGTTCCGGGGCCGACGTGTCATCGAGCCTGACGATGCGCTTGATATCGACGTGCGCAGAGAGCGTCGCCAAATCAACCGGGATGCGCGTGTCGAGATTCGACAGTACTTCTTCAGAGGCGCGCCATTCGTGGCTGACGTGCAGATCTCCTTCCGGCGTCAGCCTGATAATGTCGCAGCGATCGACCTCCATCATCCGGCCCAATTCCGAAACGATCATGCGCAGAAAAGAATCCAGGTTGATCGAAGTCGGCAGGTTCCCGGCCAGGCGATCGATGATGGACTCGCGGGCTTCGTGCAGTTTTAGCTTGCGCTCCAGCGAAAGCTTCTGCTCTGTTTCGGCGGCGGATTGCATTGTTACAAGGTTAGCGGCGCTTCGATAAACTAGAAAGTTCGCCGCTTGCTTCGAGGCCTAATCTCCAAGTTGCGAGCGATCATAACGAACGGCGGCGTAAGTTGCAAAAACCCTCGCGGAATATCCCTCAGCACGGCGCGCCTGTTGGCCGTTGGCCGCATCTCAGGAGCGCCTTAGTTGTCAGCTTGGAAACGGGTCTCGTATAATCGCTTTTTAGGTCCACAGCAGAGTTTCCCAAAGCCGAGTCAACCATGCCGATTTACGAATTTCGTTGTCAGAAGTGCAACGCCTATATCGAGGTTTTTCAGAAGCTGTCAGACAAGCAGCCGACGCGCTGCCGAAAATGCAAGGGTCGCTTGGAAAAACTCGTGTCGAAGTCAGCGATCAAGTTCAAGGGCGAAGGTTGGTACGTCACCGATTATGCCCGCAAAGGCAGCGTAGCTGAGAAGGTCGAGAAGGAACTAGCATCGCCGGAGCCAACTTCGTCATCTGAGAAGGCGAAGCCAAAGAAGTCTCCGGCAAAGAAAGACAGTACGTAAGCCGGGGCCAGGTTATGAGCACGAAGACCAACAGACGCGCCGCCGAACCCGAGATGAGAAAAGCTCATGCTGGTTGGCGCGCTTTTGTTTTTCTACTAGCGGCCGCAGCTTTGCTGGGCGCGCTGTTCGCGCAAGCGGGCCGCCGCTCGCATCCTTCGAGCGAAGCGTCGACGATGCTCAACGTCGTGGCCGTGCGGGCCAACGGCGCTTCAACTCCGATCACCACCAAAGACATCTCGCTTTTCGATAACGGCGTTCAGCAGACAGTCAAAAACTTCGCGCCCGATCTCTCACCCGCGCGCATCGTGCTACTGGTGGACAATTCGCTGACGATTCGCGCCGATGTCGAAAAGCTGGAAGCTGCGACGCAGGAGTTCGCTTACGAGATCTACGATGGCGACAAGCTGCTGATCGTCGGTTACGACAACAACGCCGAGATCGTTTCCGACTGGACGGACAACGCGAAAAAGATTGAAGGAGAGCTGAAGACTTTTCGTAAGAAAGGCGATCCGCACCTGTTCGACGCAATCGCCGCGGTGGTCGAAGACGCGCTCCGGCCTCTGTCGGCGCAGAAGCGCGCGATCATAGTTATCAGCGACGGGCTCGATCGCGGCAGCAAAACAAAATTCACGCAGGCGCTCAGCCTGCTTCAATCGCTGGACATCGCCGTCTATTGCGTGCAGGCGACGGACCGCACCCGCGGCGCCATTCGGCGCGACGTGCCCAAGCCGCGGCAAGTGATCGACGACCTTGCCGAAGGCACGGGCGGCCGCATTTTCCCGATTGACGATCCCAGCGCGGCGGCGAAAGCAATTTGCGACGAGCTCCGTAAGAACCGCTACGTGCTTTCATACCTGCCGCAGAGTGTGGTGTACAGCGAGGCGCGGCGACTGCTGATCATGGGCGAGCGTGGAATCG
>DASZZL010000187.1:0-13845 GCA_035545035.1 Pyrinomonadaceae bacterium | reverse complement strand
CGTGACATTCACTGCTTCGCCAAACGAAAGACATTTCACCGGAATCATCGCCTGATCATGATAACACGCCACGACCGCGTCGAATTCCCCGCGAGAAGCACGCAGAAAAACTGTGTCGGCTGAGAATGGTCCGCGGACATTAATGCCGTCCGCGGTGCGGCAAGACTCGACGGCGGGCATGATCTCAGAAGCTTCTTCGATCCCAAACAGTCCACCTTCAGCGCCATGCGGATTCAACGCCGCTACGGCAATGCGTGGCCGCTGTATGCCCCAGCGCTGCAATTCGCGATCAGCCAGGCGGATGGTTTTTTCCAGGCGGTCGCGAGTCACTAATCGAATCGCTTCTGATAGCGGCACATGAGTCGAAATCAGAACGACGCGCAGATTCGCGGCCACAAAGCCCATGGCATAGTCTTCCGTTCCCGTCAGATGGGCCAGAAACTCAGTGTGTCCGGGAAACCTGTATCCGCCGAGAAACAGCGCACGCTTGTTGATCGGCGCTGTCGCGATCGCATCGATGCTGCCAGCCGCGCACAACTCGACCGCGGCTTCGATGTAACCAGCAGCAGCCTTTCCGGCCGCGCCCGATTCAATGCCCGGCTCGACGTGTCCATCGATATTATCGAGATGAAAAATTATCGGGCCGGCCGCTCTGTCCGGAAGGCGCTCGCCCCGGCGTACGATCTCGTATCCACATTGCAAGTCGAGCGTTCGAGCGTTATGCGCCAACAGTTGTGCGTCGCCAATAATTATCGGCGCACAACATTGAAGCACTTCTTCCTCTGCCACGGCTTTGAGCACAACCTCTGGTCCGATCCCGGCCGGATCACCCATGGTTATTCCAATGCGCGGCAGTGACTGAGAAGCGGGAGTCGGGTCTGATCGATCTGGCGGCAGATTATTCATTGCTCGAACAACTGCGTCATGGTGTTTCTGAGGCGGTAATCCGCTCCGGCGGCCGAAACCCGGGCGCAACCCAAGGAAAACCGAAAAGCGATCAGGGCTGTGAGGCCTGGAACTCGCGCACTTCCTCGCGCACTTCCTCGCGCGGCGTCTGCGAAACCCGATCTTCGGCCTTGTACATATACTTAACATTGCGCTTCAGGATCAAAAGATTCGGAGCCGACCGGCGATTGATCTTCAGCGCGCCGCGATCGTACCACTCAATTGTGCCTTCGATCTCTTCGCCGTCCAGCAGCACGATAACCATTTGCGTGTGTGCATCGATCTGCTTTTTGTAATAGTAGATCTCGGCGTGCGTCTCAGGCGGCGGCGGCTGGCGTTTCCGTATCTGAATGGACGACGACGACGGCGGCTGCGGCGGGCGTGGTGGCGACATGCCTCCAGGGCGTTGAGTGTAGCCGTTGATTCGGTCGCGCTGCTGCCCTTCGTCGCGTCTGGCCTTTACGTCCGCCAGCGTGGTTCTAATTAGTTTGCGATTCACAGTAATTCCTCCAAGAGAATTAACGAACGAGTATTGCCGGGACGTTCCAGGTCGATTTGCGTACAAGGCATAAGCCAATACTTCGCAGGCTAAGGCCTTCCAAGGAGAAGATGCGCTTTTGAACCCGGGACTGAAATATCGTTCAGGGAATGCGCGACATGCTACACGACTGAGGGGGAAAACGCAAAGCTTGAAAAACGAGTCGGCGTTACGGAGCGCAGGTCACAGGGCTACTGCTCATTTCACTGCCTCCTGCTCACTGCCTACTGCCTACTGTTTTTTTAGTCTGCTTTCTTCCTGATGAATGTCGGCACATCAAGATCATCGTTGCGCCTGGGCGACTGCTGAGGCGCCGGAAACTCGTCCGGCGTCCGCGGCGCGTACCGCGGAGCTGACGTCAAAGGCATTTGTGCGCCGGCCGCGGCCGAAGCTACCGCAGCTTCGCGGCGAAAACCGGTCGCGATTACCGTGATCTTCATCGCGTCGGTCATTGACTCGTCGATCACGTGACCGAAAATAATGTTGGCGTCTTCGTCAGCTTCCTGACGAACGATTGACGCGGCGTCGTTGACTTCGCACAGCGTCAAGTCGTGACCGCCCGTGATATTGATGAGCACGCCTCGCGCGCCCTTGATCGACGCTTCTTCCAAAAGCGGCGACGAGATCGCTTCCTGTGTCGCTTCGATGGCCCGATTTTCGCCGCGCGCGTAACCAGTGCCCATCAGCGCCATCCCCATTCCCTGCATGATCGTGCGCACGTCGGCAAAGTCGAGATTGATCAAGCCCGGTACGGTGATCAAGTCGCTGATTCCCTGCACCGCCTGACGCAACACATCATCTGCTGCCTTAAAAGCGTCGGCGAACGATGCGCCTTCGGGAACGGCGCCGAACAGTCGCTCGTTTGGAATCGTGATAACTGTGTCGACAGATTCGTGCAACTCGCTGAGGCCCTGCTCAGCCTGCTGCAATCTGCGCCGGCCTTCGAACAGAAACGGCTTGGTGACTACTGCCACCGTCAGAGCCCCCAGCTCGGTCGCCAATGACGCGACGATCGGCGCGCCCCCGGTCCCCGTGCCTCCGCCGAGACCGGTGGTCACGAAAACCATGTCGGCGCCCTCGAGCACTTCGATGATTTTGTCAGTGTCTTCGAGCGCCGCCTGCCGCCCAACTTCCGGATCCGATCCGGCTCCGAGTCCTTTCGTCAATCTTCCGCCGAGTTGAATCTTCACCGGCGCGCGTGAACGCTTCAGCGCTTGCAAATCGGTGTTCGCTACGATGAACTCGATCCCTTCGATGCCGGCGTCAATCATCCGATTGACCGCATTGCCGCCACCGCCACCCACACCGATGACTTTTATGCGCGCGCCAGTGATCGGCGGCTCGTCGTCGATGAAGATATTGATGCTTCTGCCGCGTTCACGAACCTCAGGTGTCATGGTCTTTTCCTCTCTTCCAAACCGCGAAGCCTTCCAGGGCCTCTTTCGTTTATTTTGGGCTGGCTGAACCATGGACCTCTATATCTTGCGGCCAATATCTTGTGCCATCGGCGCGCCAGCATACAATACTTTGTCAGAAAATACTACTACCAAATCGATTGCGAAACTTGGAAACAAAATGCGTCAACCGTCCCGACCCGCCGCGTTTCGTCGCGCCGGACCGTTGCTCGAGCGCGTGTGCGCGTTGCGAAACCAACGCGAGTCCGGCGGCGGCTGCCCATGCCGGACTCTGCACATCCTCGACGAGTCCGCCGAAGCGATCGCGTTCGGGATAACCGATGCGAACCGGAGCGTCGAAAACCTGTTCGGCGATCTCCACCATGCCGTCGAGCAGCGCGCCGCCACCCGTCAACACGACGCCACTCGACAACTGTCGGTTCCAACCAGAGTCCCTGATCTCGTCAGACACGTGCATCAGAACTTCTTCCGCGCGCGGCTGCAAAATGTCGCAGAGAATCTGCCGCGACAGTTGCCGCGGCGCGCGACCTCCGACTGAGGGAACGTCGACCATCTCGCCGCGCTGGTTGTCATTGAGCGAAGCACTCGATGCGCAACCAACGGTGCGCTTGATTTTCTCCGCTTCCGGAATTGGAGTGCGCAGCCCGAACGCAATGTCGTTGGTGAAGTGGGATCCACCCAGGGGGAACACGGCCGTGTGTTGCACGGCGCCGCGTTGATAGACGCATAATCCGGTGGTTTCCGCGCCAATATCGACCAGCGCCGAACCGTACTCCTTGTCGTCCTCGGTCAACGTCGCTTCCGCGGCAGCAAGTTGCTCGAGAATCATGTCCGCGACCATCAATCCGGCCCGATTTACGGCGTTAATAGCGTTCTGTCGCGCGGTCATGGGGCTGGTAACGATGTGAACTTTGACTGCCAGTCGGGCTCCCGTCATGCCGACGGGGTCGTTGATCCCATCCTGATCGTCAACGATGAATTCCTGCGGCAGGCGATCGACAATCTCGCGGCCGGCCGGAAGTTGAATCGCGCAAGCTGAATCGATCGCGCGCCGCACATCGTCGCCGGTAATCTCGCGGTCACGGCTCGAAACCGCGACAATCGCCTGGCCGTTGAATCCCATGATGTGCGAGCCGGCGAGGTTGATAGTCACCTCTTCAGCCTGCACGCCGCTCATTCGTTCTGCTTCATCCACCGCGCGCTTGATCGCTTCAACGGCCGCGTCGGGATTAACGATCACGCCTTTGCGCAGGCCACGCGCCTCGGCTTCGCCAATGCCAATGATTTGCAGCAGCCCGTCTTCGCCCGGCTCACCGATGAGACACGTCACCTTGCTCGTCCCAATGTCCAGGCCCACGGTGTGATTTTGTCGCTTCGCCATAGAAATTCGTTTCCGTTTATTCCGGTCTCTCTAGCGCAGACGCATGCGCACGTCGTTGGCTGGCTTCTGTTTGCGAGACTCGCCGCCTCGTGCCGGCTTCTGCCGATTCGCGTTCGTGGAATCCTTTGCCGCAGTTCTTCTGCTTGCTCGATCGGAACTTGTCGCCTGAGCATTAGTCTGCGGCGCGGAACCAGCGGTGCGATTATCCGAGGCCGCGTCCGGGGTCTCTGCTCCGGTTGAGACTTTGCCGCCCGAACTAAAGCCCACGATGACGTTGTCACCTTGCAAGTCAACGTAAGTGATGGAAGAGCCCCGCGGAGTCTGCTTGTATTCGTCGAGGACCTCGAGCGCCAACTTCAAGCGCCGTCCGAGATCCTTTCCACCAAGTCGCACTTCGATTTGCGAATCGTTTCCTGCCAGTTGCGCGCGCACGTCGCGCACATCAACCAGGTTAACCTCGCTCACGCGCTCTGCCAGACCGGCAGCTTCCCATTCGCGCGTAGCTTCCAGGTATCTCTGAACTCGCTCAGCATTCTCTTTTCGTGCGTCCTCAGTTCCGTCCTCGTTCCAGCCGCGGATGAAAAATGACGGCACTCGATCCGCGGGTTTCATTTCTCCCAGCGCTACACCTTCTTCATCGACCCAAACGAAATGGCCGTTGGACGTATGCACGACCGCGACCGGAACCCGCTCAGTCACGCGCACGCGCAGGCGATCGGGCAGAACGCGAGAGACGGTCGCTCTGCGCACGCCCGGCAGGCGTCCCAGTTCAGCGCTGATGGCTGAGAGATCAGCGCGCCAGACTCCGGTGCGAGCCACGGCCCTGCGGGTCAGGCCTTCGATTTCTTCTGCCGAAGTTCGCGAGGTGCCGCTCACGTCGACGCTTCTTACCTGGAACATCGCCGCCGAAGCTGCCACGCGATAGCCGATGAATGTCGCCATGAGCGCGAGAATTGCGAGCACAACTTTCAGAGCGGACGGCACATAGCCAAATAGAGCGCGCGCAGAGAAGCCCTTCGACCGGCTCGCCTCTCGAGCGTCGCGACGCGCGGGACGCTGAACAAATTCTCTGGTGGCAGCGGAGCTGCGTCGCGAGCCGCGCGATGCGATAGCTTGTTCTCTCATAGTTTCTCTCAACCGTTCAGAGTTCAACCTTTAGGTTGCTCTTTCTGAGCACGCTAAAGCGTGAACTCTAAACTCTACGTCTCTTCTCCACTCTCGGAACTCCAAAGTTCAACTTCGTACTCCAGATCGATTCCATGCTCGAGCCTGACCCGCTCGCGAATTTCTTCCGCCAAAGCGAGTGCGTCCTCAGCGCGCGCGTCGTCGCCTTCAGTGACGATGAAATTAGCGTGTTTCGGCGAAACGACGGCGCCGCCTTTCCGCGTTCCCTTCATGCCGAGGTCGTCGATCATTTTGCCGGTGCCGATCGAGCTCGCGGGCGGATTTTTGAAGAAACAACCGGCTGAGCGCGCGCCGTGCGGCTGCGTCAACATGCGCTGACCCTTGGCCTGCTCCATGCGCGCGCGGATTTCTTCAGCGTCGCCCGGATGCAAAACTAATGTCGCGCCGAGGAGTAATTCGCCATCCTGAAAGGAAGTGTGGCGGTAGTTCCACTTCACTTCACTACCGGGGACTTCGACCACGCGACCGTCGCGCGCGACTCGCACAGTTTCCACGACGGTGCCGATTTCCTGGTCAAAGGCTCCGGCGTTCATCCAGAGCGCGCCGCCCACAGTGCCGGGGATGCCATTGAGTCCTTCAATGCCTGAAAGTCCGCGCCGCGCCGAATCAATGCAAAGACGCGGCAGCGAATAGCCGGCACTCACAGAAACCCGAGCCCCCTGGAACACCGGATCAGCTTTCAATTCCTTCAAGCTCAAGATCACGTAATGGTGAGCGCCATCGTCAGCCAGGACGTTGCTACCCGATCCAAGCGGCCGCCATGCGATTTCTTTTTGTTCCAGCTCGTGCACGAGCGCCGCGGCCTGCTCTTCTGTGTGTGGTGAAATCACCCAATCGATCGCGCCGCCCACGCGTAGGCTGGTCAATTCAGCAAACCGTCGACCGCGCTCGGCGGGCACGCTCAAGGCCGCCGCGATCTGTTCAATCGCCGCGTCGCGGCCTGCTGAGTCAGTAGTTCTTGCTGTCATTGCAGCAACCATTATCAAACCCGAAATCACGCGCCCTGCGCCGAACCCTGTTCGCGCAAGAGCGCCAGCAACTGATCGCTGACGCGATGGACTGAGCCGGCTCCGAGCGTGATCACCAGATCGCCTTGGCGGACGTTTTCGCAAAGAATCTCGGCGGCATTTTCAACCGCGCCCACATACTCCGCGTTTTTGTGGCCGTAACTCTTGATTCGTTCAGTCAACACCTCGGCGTTCACGCCGTCGATCGGCGTTTCGCTCGCCGCGTAGATGTCGGTCACAAACAGCAAGTCAGCGTTATTGAAGGCGCTGGCGAATTCGTCCATCAGATCGTTTGTGCGCGTGTAGCGATGCGGCTGAAACAAAACGACGATGCGCCGGTTCGGAGCGGCGATGCGCGCCGCACTCAACGTCGCTTTGATTTCCGTCGGGTGGTGACCGTAATCGTCTACGACCGTAACGCCCGCTTCGTCGCCCTTGAATTGAAAGCGACGATCGGCGCCGCTGAATTCACCGAGCGCCTGTGCGATCTTCTCGAACGGAACTTCCAGCTCGAGGCCCACAGCGATCGCCGCCAGCGAGTTGTAGACGTTGTGCTTGCCCGGCACCCGCAACGTTACCGGACCCAGTACGTCCATCCCGCGCCATACGATGAAGCTCGATCCAAACGATTGGTCGTAGGTGATCTCATGTGCGGACACGTCCGCCTGCGCGCTCATTCCGTATGTGACGCGGCGGCGCTCGACTTTCGGAATGACGGCTTGCACGTGCGGATCGTCAAGACAAAGAATCGCAGCGCCGTAGAAAGGCACCTTGTTGACGAAATCTGCAAAGCACTTACGCACGTCTTCCATGTCGTGGTAGTAATCCATGTGCTCGCGATCGATGTTCGTGACCACCGCAATCGTTGGCGTCAACATCAGAAAAGAACGATCGCTTTCGTCGGCTTCAACTACCATCAGCTCGCTACGCCCCAGCCGCGCGTTCGCGCGATAAGTGCGCACGATGCCGCCAATCACGAAAGTCGGATCAAGACCGGCAATTCCCAAAACCGTCGCCACCATCGAGGTCGTCGTCGTCTTTCCGTGCGAGCCGGCAACCGCGACCGTGTGCGGCTTCATGCGCATCAATTCGGCCAGCATCTCGGCGCGTGGAATCACCGGAATCGATCGGCGACGTGCTTCGATGATTTCCGGATTGTCATCGCGCACCGCGGTCGAACGCACGACTACGTGAGCATCGCCGACATTCTCTGCCGCGTGGCCTTCAGTAACTGCCACGCCGAGTTCTTCGAGATGCGCAGTCACGTCAGACTTCTTCAGATCAGAGCCCGACACGCGAAAGCCGAGATTCGCCAACACCTCAGCAATGCCCGACATGCCAATGCCGCCGATGCCGACGAAGTGAATGTGTTGGAAACGTCTGAACATTGCCAATTTCCGATTGCCAATTGCCGATTTCGAACAGAGGCTCTCTGCTTACTGCTTACTGCCTACTGCTCTTCACAAGTTCTTCGGCTAGGTTGACCGTCGCCGCCGCCGCATCGCGTCGCGACAACTTGCGGCTGGCTGTTTCCATCCGATTGATTTCATCCGGTGACGCAATTAATGAAGAAATCTCGTCAGCCAAACGCACGCCGCTCAAATCTTTTTGCAGAATCATTCGTGCCGCGCCCGCCGATTGCAGCGCTTCGGCGTTTCGGCGCTGATGATCATCTGCGGCCAGCGGAAACGGAACCATGATCGCTGCTTTGCCCGCGGCAACCAACTCGGCGCTGGTCGTCGCGCCCGCGCGGCAAATGATCAAATCGGCATTTGAGAATTCACTCATCATGTTATCAATGTACGCCTTGACGTCTGCGGCGTCGCTCCAGCTTGCGTCCTCGTATCCGCCGCGAATCTTTTCGAAGTCCGCCTCGCCGGTTTGATGCGTCACGTGCAACCAACCCTTCTGCGCAGCGAGCAAAGGCAACGCGGCGATCATCGCTTCATTGATTGCGTGCGCGCCCTGCGAACCGCCGAATACGAGCAGCGAAAACCGCGAGCGGTCGCGTTGCTTTGCTGGAATCTCAAAGAACTCTGCGCGTACCGGATTGCCGGTCAGTACGCCTTTGCCGCGAAAGTAACCGAGCGCTTCCTGAAACGAAACCGCGGCCTTATCAACGAACCGCGCCAGGACTCGATTGGTCCATCCGGGCAGCGCGTTCGAATCCATCACCAGCGTTGGCAAACCCATCAGCGACGCCGCCAACAACACCGGACCCGAAACGTAACCGCCCGCCCCAATAACTATTCCGGGACTAAAATCGCGAATCACGCGCCGCGCTGCAAAATAACTCTTCGGCAGCAAGATAAGTCCGCGCAGCTTCGCGCCCAAACTGACGTTTTTCAATCCCGCGCTTTCAATGATCGAAAGTTCAAATCCTGATTCCGGTACCAAACGGCTTTCCAACCCGCGCGCCGTGCCAACGAACCTAACGACCGAAGAAGGATCGCGGCGCGTGATCTCGCCGGCCACCGCGATACCGGGATAGATGTGCCCGCCGGTGCCGCCGGCCGCGATTAAAGCTCGCATCCGTTCATCAGTAACGGGCCCGCGCAAGCGCCGGCGCGCGTTGTCGTATGGCTCGCCTGTTTCTCCCACGTCTCGGCGCTTCCTCTTCGTCGCCGTCTTCATCGTACGAGGCCCGAGTGTTCATGCTCGCGTGCTGAGAAATGTTGAGCAGGACTCCCACGCCGGCCAGCGTCGGTACCAAAGACGATCCGCCGTACGAGATGAACGGCAGGGGAATGCCTTTGGTCGGAACCATTGCCAGCACGACGCTCATGTTGAGCAACGCCTGAGCCACGATGCCGACGACCACGCCCACGCCCAGCAACATGCCGAACCGATCGGGCGCGCGCAGCGCCGCGCGCATTCCCCGCCAGAGAAAAATTCCAAACACCAGAACGACGATCAGCGTGCCGACCAAACCGAGTTCTTCACCGACTACGGCGAAGATGAAATCCGAATGCGCGAACGGTAGAAACAACATCTTCTGCCGGCCTTGCGCGAAACCGAGTCCGTGCGGTCCGCCCGAGCCGACGGCAATCAGCGACTGCACGACCTGGTAACCTGCGCCTTGCTGGTCGGCCCACGGATCGATGAACGAGGCCATGCGTCGCCAGCGAAACGGAGTGAAGATCACCATCTTGCCCACAAACACGAGCGCCGGCACCAACGCATAGATCAGATGGCGCGGACGCACGCCGGCGGCAAAGCAGATGGCCGCGCAGATGATTGCCAGCATCAACGCAGTTCCGAGATCTGGTTCTTTCACGATCAATCCTGCCAAGGCTCCGGCTACGATCACGCAGGGCAGGAACGTTTTCCAGAAGGACCACTCGCTGCCCGCACGCCTCTCGAGAAAGTATGCGAGAAACAGGACGAGCGCGAGCTTCGCGACCTCTGAAGGTTGCGCCGAAAAGCCGCCGAACTTGATCCAACGCCGCGCGCCGTTCACCGGCGGGAACGCAAACACTGCCAGCAGCAGCAAGATCGTCACCAGCAACAGCCCGTAAATGATCCAGCGACTGCGCAAGAGCCGGTAATCGAAATGCATGGCAACGAACATGGCAATGAAACCGATCAGCGTCCACACCCCCTGCTTGACGACGTAGAAAAACTGGCTGTGGTTCTCTTGCAGCGCGATGACTGCCGAGGCGCTGTAGACCATAACCACGCCGAACAGCGCCAGGCCCGCCGTCGCCGAGAACAACCATTTGTCAGCTTGTAACTTTTGCGGCATCAGTAAACCTGAGTTTCACGTTCCAAGTTTCAAGTTTCAAGTTCCGGTTTTGGACCTGAAACTTGAAACCTTAAACTTGAAACTTCTTCCTTAAATACTCTTCCCCGATGTTCAAAGCTCTCGAACATATCAAAGCTGGCGCAAGCCGGCGAGAGCAGAACCACGTCGCCCGACTTCGCCGCCGCGAAGCCATGCGCGACCGCATCGCGCATGTCAGCAGCGCGCTCGAACGGCGCGGCGTCTTTCAATTCGTCTTCGATAGTTTGCGCGTCTTCGCCAATCAGAATCATCCGGCGAACTCGATTGCGGATCAGCGGCGCCAGCGGCGCATAAGGCGCTTGCTTTCCGCGCCCTCCGAGAATCAAAACAATCTTGCCGGCATCATCAGCGAAGGCTTCCAGCGCTTTCATGGTAGCGTCCACGCTCGTGGCTTTTGAATCGTTGAAAAAGCGCACGCCGTTTATCTCGCTGACTTCTTCCAGCCGATGCTCAACCGGCCGAAAGTGCCGCACGGTTTCGCGCAGAGAATCCGGCGGCGCGCCGCATGCCAGTCCCGCCGCCATCGCCGCGAGTACATTCTCGACATTGTGCGTGCCGCGCAGTTGCATCTCGTCGCGCGTCGCCAGTACGCGCTCGCCGTCTTTCGTTCGGGACAACAAATCGCGGCCGCGCAGAAACAGGCCTTCTTCAAGTTCTTGCTTCACGCTGAACCGCGCAACGTGCGCACGCAGACCATCGGCCCACGACGAAACAATGTCGTCATCGGCGTTCAGGATCGCGACGTCGCCCGGCGTCTGATTGCGAAAGATGTTGTGTTTGGCGGCGGCGTAATCCATCAGAGATTCGTAGCGATCCATGTGATTCGGCGTGACATTCAGCACGGCTGCGACTGTCGGGTGAAAATCCACAATCGTTTCCAACTGGAAGCTCGAAACCTCGACGACATTCCAACCGTCATCGCGTGATGACTCGACCATCGAAATCAACGCCTTCCCTATGTTGCCTCCCACCTGCACGTTCATTCCAGCGTCTTCCAGCATTTTTCCAATCAACGTCGTCGTCGTCGTTTTGCCGTTCGTTCCGGTGATGGCGAGTATTCGTCCGCGCAGGAATCGCGACGCCAGCTCGACTTCGCCGATCACTTCCGCGCCCCGTCGATCCGCATACCGAATCGGAATCGCCTTGGTCGGCACGCCGGGACTGACTACGACCAGGTCGATCTGATCCAGCAACCACGACGGCGGTTCGCCCGCGACGTGACCCACGCCTTCAGTTTTCAACGCCAGCGCTTCCGCCGACCACTCGGTCAACGGTTTGCGATCATTCAGCGCGACCGTAGCGCCGCGCTGTGCCAGGAACCGCGCGCTGGCGATCCCGCTGCGGGCCGCGCCGATGACTAAGACTTTCCTGCCCGCAACTTCCACTCGTAAATCACGCCAAACAGCGATCCTGAGGCCCGCAAAACGATCAGCGCGAGCAGCAATGACGCGGCTACTTCGGTGACTACTTTCATCTCGGCCTCCGTCGCTCTTTCGGCTATCGCAGTTTTAAAGTCGAAAGACTAAGCAAAGCAAACAGTATCGCCAGGATCAAGAACCGAAAGACAATCTTCGGTTCTTTCCAGCCCAACATTTCGAAGTGATGATGCAGCGGTGTCATCTTGAAGAGGCGCCGGCCAGTGCCTCCGGTGCTCTTGGTCATTTTGAAGACGCTGACTTGCAGCATTACCGACAACGCTTCCATCACGAACACGCCGCCCACCATGACCAGCATGAATTCCTGTTTCGTCAGCACGCCGATGGTCCCGATCGCGCCGCCAATCGCCAGACTGCCGACGTCTCCCATAAAGAGTTCCGCCGGCGGCGCGTTGAACCAGAGAAAGCCGAGACTCGCGCCGGCCATCGCGCCGCAGAAAACGGTCAACTCCGCGGCTTCCGGCCGGTGCGTCAAATCCAGATAACGCGCCCAGCGCAGGTCGCTGCTCAGATAGGTGAACGCCGTCAAAGCCGTCATCGCGATGAACGTCACGCTGATCGCCAGACCATCCAGGCCGTCGGTCAAATTCACTGCATTCGTCCAGCCCAGCAGCACCACAACAACGAGCCCGATGTACAGATAAGGACCAATAACCGTGTGCCCATTTGGGTCCGCGGTATCCTTGAAGAAAGGAACGCTCACGTTCCATGAATACTTCGTTTCGAAATAGCGCGCTGAGATAAATAGCACCAGCCAAACGCCGAAAGCGATTACGAATTGGAGTGCAAGTTTTTGACGTCCGGTCAATCCCAGACTGCGGCGCTTCACCAGCTTCAGATAGTCGTCGGCGAATCCGACCGCGCCGAACGCAATTGTCGCGATGATGATCACCCAGACATACGGGCTCGACAGTCGCGCCCACAGCAACGTCGAGATCACGACCGAAGCTATCAGCAACAACCCGCCCATCGTCGGCGTGTCGCGCTTGGCGATGTGCGCCTGCGGTCCTTCTTCGCGGATCTGCTGGCCAATGTTCCATCTCTTTAAGGCGTTGATGACTCTGCGTCCGGACAACAGCGCAATCAGCATTGCGGTAACCGAAGCGTACGCTGTGCGAAACGTGACGTACTGAAAAACATTCAGAGCTTTTACGAGATACCAGTCCTGCTCTTTGAACCGGCCGTAGATTAGCTCGTAAAAGATGTAATAGATCATTCGTTCCTGAGCGCCGACATGGAGCGCAGGCATCTTTGCCTGCATAGCGCGCGCAGCGCGCTCGAAGCCCTCCCTAACGGCGGGCTTACTGCCCAGCCAGCGGAAAACGCTCTCTCAGCAGTGCGACAACCTTGTCTGTCTCGACGCTGCGCGAGCCCTTGACCAGAATCAAGTCGCCTTCGCGAACTTCATCCAGCGCCGCGGTGGCGGCCCGTTCCGAAGATTCAAAGAATCGCGTCATCGTCATTCCCTGTTCGCGAGCCGCGGAAACAATTTCGGTTGCCAGCCCACGCACACCCCACAGAACATCGATGCCAAGCCGTGCGATTTCGCGGCCCACCTCGCGATGCATCTCCGGCGCTTGCAGTCCCAGTTCGAGCATTTCACCGGCAATCACAACGCGCCGCTTTACGTTTTCACTCGCTTCGGCCAGCGTACGGACCATGCCCAGCAGCGAACGCGGATTCGAGTTGTACGAATCATCGACCACCGTGAAGCCCGCCGCGAAGTCGAGAACTTCACCGCGCATAGGCGGCGGTTTAGCACTGCGCAAAGCGTCCGCGATCAACTCAGGTTTGACTTTGAGCGCCGTGGCCACCGCCGAAGCGGCGAGTGCGTTCATCAAGTTATGGCGACCCGTCATCGGCAACTCCGCCGCCGCTTCGCCCATAGGCGTTTGCAAGCGAAAGCGAATCGAGCCAAGGCGTGACGCGTCAATTTCCCGCGCCGTGACGTCTGCCTGATTCTGAATGCCGAAAGTTAGCACCGGCCCGTCTGTTTTTGACTTCATATCCATAACGAGTCTGTCATCCGCGTTTAGTACGGCGACGCCGCCAGGTTTCAGACCTTCGATCAACTCGGCTTTCATCGCCGCCACGTTTTCGATCGTCCCCAGATGTTCAAGGTGCACCGGAGCGACCAACAGTTCCACGCCGATG
>DASZZL010000186.1:0-46804 GCA_035545035.1 Pyrinomonadaceae bacterium | reverse complement strand
TGGCCCAGACGCTGTTGCGCTGCATACTGAAAGATCGACAACTCGACGATCGCCACTGCGCCACCGGCGGCGATATCAACTGGCGTGTGCTGGCCCCCGATCATTTTCCCGGCGAGGATCACAAAGACCGTCCAGCCCAGCGCCACCAAACCGAGCCGGCGAGAGGCGAGCCAAATTCCCAGAGAGATGGCAATGAAAAACCCGGCGTGATCGCTGGGGAACGATCCCAGATCGTTGGTTTGCACGTCGCCGCTCAGCAGCGCTCGATAATCTTTCTGGCTGGCTTCGTCCAACGGAATACGAACCGGCATGCGTTTCATTTCGACGAGCTGATCGCCCTCGAGCCGGAAAATCTTCTGCGATTGAATCTCTGGCCGCGGCAGAAAGATTGTGTGCGAAAGCACCTTGGTGGTGGCGATAACGCACACCGATGCAATCAGCGTCGTGATCAGAATTTTTCGGCGCGCGTTCGTGCCGCTGGTTGTCTTACCGCCGTACCACGCCGCCAGAAAACAACAACCGATGACGCCGGCTTTGGCGAGATCGTTGCCCTGGAAAAAGGCCACGACGTTATCGAACAGCCACGAGCGTACCGCAAGATTGTTGATGAGCAGCGAAAGCTGAGTGTTCAAGTCAGTCAGGCGGCTCGCGAATGACATCAAGAGCGATGAAAAAACAATTGCGTGAATCAAGACGGTGGCCTCCTACTCGATCTTGGCGTGCCGGTAAAACCAGAACCGTTCCAGCCCCAAGACACTGGTACGCCGAGATAAAGTCCTCGTAGAAAGAAAATCTTAAAGCGCCTTTCCTGCCAGAAAAATGGCCGGAGACTTGAGAGTGGGCGCGGCTATTTTCCCCGCATGAGTGTCGGCGTCTGGTTCAGTTCTCAGCCAAACGACCTTCAGCCTCGGAATCGAGCCGCGGTCGAAGGCGCGTAAAGAGACGGAAATTGCTGGGAATTAATCATTTAAGTACTTCGAGCAGAGGGCTTAGTCTGTCGTCAAATCGGGTTGTTTATTAAGCGGGCGCCAAGCCGTCGATGAGTTCATAGAAATGTCAGTCAATATCACACCTTCTACTCAGCCGTACTTGCCTACTCATTCAATGGCTGAGCGGCAATCCTATCCGCGCAACAAGAGCGTTTCGGACCTGGTGGCCGCTCGGGCGGCCGCAACGCCAAACGCCATCGCGGTCATGGCCCGCGGTGAGCTGATCACTTATGGAGAGTTAGATAAACACGCCAACCAATTAGCGAACTATCTGCGCACCCTCGGCGTGGGGCCAGAAACCATCGTTGGGCTTTGCCTTGACCGTTCGCCGGAATCAGTGATGTGCGCGCTCGGCGTGCTCAAAGCCGGCGGCGCTTATCTGCCTCTCGATTCTGCTTACCCAGCCGAGCGTCTTCTCTTCATGCTGAACGATGCTCAGCCGCGCGTGTTGATTACTCGGACAGAGTTGGCGGGAAGGCTTTCGAAAGGGCCGTGGAAAGTTGTAAGCGTCGACCGCAATCGAGAGATCGAAAACTACTCGACCGACTCGCCTGCCAATCATGTCACGCCCGATCAACTCGCCTACGTTATTTACACATCAGGATCAACCGGTCGACCGAAGGGAGTTGAGATCACGCACGAGAGCTTGCTGAATCTTGTGTTCTGGCACCAGCGTGAGTTCGACGTCACGCGTCAGGACAGAGCCAGCCATCTCGCCAGCGTAGGATTCGACGCGGCGGTCTGGGAAGTGTGGCCGTACCTTACTGCTGGAGCGAGTCTGCACTTGCCTGACAAAGTCACGCGCATCTCGCCTGAGTTGCTGCGCGATTGGCTGGTGGCGAACGAAATCACGATCAGCTTTCTTCCCACCGCGCTGGCTGAGCGCGTGATGACTTTGGAGTGGCCGAAACAAGCAGCGCTTCGCTTTCTATTGACCGGCGCTAACACGCTCCATCGCTATCCAACTGGCAATCTGCCTTTCGAACTTGTGAACAACTATGGACCGACGGAATGCACGGTGGTCGCTACTTCGGGACGCGTGCAAACCGGAGCGGGTGCAAATGGCTTGCCCACGATCGGCCGCCCAATTGCGAACACGACTGTCTACATTCTCGGCGAAAATCTTCAGCAGGTTCCGCGCGGAACGTCAGGCGAGTTGTACGTGGGCGGCGTAGGCGTTGGGCGCGGCTATCTGAATCGCCCCGAACTGACTGCCGAAAAATTCATTCCGGATCCGTTCAGCGCTGAGCCGGGCGCGCGACTGTATCGTACGGGCGACCTGGCGCGTTATCTCAACGACGGCGAGATTGCTTATCTCGGGCGCATTGACGAACAAATCAAAATTCTCGGACACCGAATCGAGCCAAACGAAATCGAGGCGACGCTCGATCGTCACCCGGCGATCGCGTCGAGCGTGGTTGTCGCTCGCGGCGCTGCTTGTGATGAAAAGCGACTCGCGGCTTATCTGGTGATGAGCAATGGAACAACACCGGCGGCGGCGGACCTCCGCGGTTTCTTGCAAAGCGCATTGCCCGACTACATGGTGCCGTCAGTCTTCGTGAGATTGCCGGCGATGCCCTTGACCGCAAACGGCAAAGTTGATCGCGCCGCGCTGCCTGAACCGAATGCTAAGAATACTTTCCGCGACGAAGCGTTCATCCGGCCACGCACCCCTATCGAGCAGCGACTGGCTACGACTCTTTGTTCGCTGCTCAATCTGAACGAAGTTAGCGTCAACGATAATTTCTTTCTGCTCGGCGGACACTCGCTCCTGGGAACGCAGCTCATCGTGAAAATTCGCGGCACGTTCGGAGTCGACCTTGCTCTGCGTACACTGTTCGACGCACCCACGATCGCTGAACTCTCCGCTGAGATCGAGCAGCAGATCATTGCCAAAGTAGAAAGCATGAGCGAAGAAGAAGCCCGGCGCCTGGTTGCCTGAAGTGTAGATGTCGTTTCTCCCTCTCCCCATGGGAGAGGGTCGGGGTGAGGGATTGAGGAACAACCGTAACTAGGCCCTCTCCCCAACCCTCTCCCAAAGGGAGAGGGAGTTACGGGAAGCTGGTCACGAGAAAAACAACAGTAATGAGTGCCAACCCGTTAACATCTTCAACGACTAAATCCGCTCCCGTCCTCAGCCTCTATCACCTCCTCGATCCGGAAGTGCTCGCTGATCCGTATCCGCTGTACCGCCGCCTAAGAACCGAAGCGCCGGTGCACTGGGATCCGTATCTTCACGCGTGGGTCGTCACGCGATACGAAGACGTGGTCACGGTGCTGCATCACTTTTCAGCGAATCGCACGCCAACGCCGGAACAATTTGCCGCGATGGGATTGGCAGAGTTGGGGCCAATTGCGCAGTTGATGACGCGGCAGATGCTCTTTATGGATGCGCCCGCGCACACGCGTCTGCGCGGACTCGCGTCGATGGCGTTTACGCCGGCGCGTGTCGAAGTCTTGCGTTCGCACATTCGGGAGATCGTCGACACTTTGATGGAGCCGTTGCTGCGCGCTGGTCGCATGGACGTGATCGCCGATCTCGCGGCGCCTTTGCCGGCGATCGTGACGGCTGAGATGCTGGGCGTACCGACTTCGGATTGCGATCAATTGAAAGCGTGGTCGGCGGACTTTGCCGAAGTGCTCGGCAACTTTCAGCACAATCCCGATCGCGCCTCGCGCACACTGAAATGCGTGGAAGAGATGACTGCTTATTTCCGCGCCGCGATTCGTCGCATGAAGACTGAGCCGCGCGAGGGACTCATCAATGCGCTCATGACCGCGGAGATCGACGGCGACCGACTTACAGAAGAAGAAATTATCGCGAACTGCATCGTGACGATGGTTGGCGGTCAGGAAACGACGACAAATCTGATCGGCAACGGCGTGCTAAGCCTGATTCGTAATATTGATCAACTGCAAAGATTGCGCGATGACTTAACGCTGATTCCTTCGGCAGTCGAAGAGTTGCTGCGCTACGAAAGCCCGAGCCAGCACACCGCTCGCATCTGTCCGCAGGACACCGAACTCGGTGGCAAGCAGATTCGCAAGGGCCAGGCAGTGATCGCGGTGATGGGCGCCGGCAATCGCGATCCCGAAAGATTTCCCAATCCAGATCGTCTCGACCTCGGGCGCACAGACAATCGGCATCTGGCGTTCGGCTGGGCCAGTCACTTCTGCTTTGGGGCGCCGCTGGCGCGCATCGAAGGGCAGCTTGCTTTCGAAGCGCTGGCGCGGCGCACGTCGAATCTGACTTTGGAACCAGATCCGATCGTTTGGCGAGAGAACCTGGGATTGCGAGGCCTGACTGCGCTCCGAGTGAAATTCAGCGAACAGCTTTTGCCGCCGCCGCCAATCGAGCCCGCAGTTGAGCGCAGCGAAAGCGCGTGTCCTTTCCATCGATCCGCTTAGCGTCGAATAGCTTCAAGGCAATCAGTTGCAAGAGCATTTCTCAAATCCAACCACGGAACCAGGTTTGGCGCACATCTCTGACGCCAAGCGCGCCTTGCTGCAAAAATATTTGCGGGGAGAGGTTGACGACGACCTGATTTCGTCACGCTCGATCGCTCGACGTTTCAGTGCGAGCGCTCCACAGCTCTCGTTCGCGCAAGAGCGGCTCTGGTTCCTCGATCAGTTGATGCCCGGCTCGCCGGTCTTCAATGTTCCAATCGCGGTGCGGCTGTCGACGCCGATCGATCTAGGCGCGCTGCAACGCAGTCTTGCCGAGATCGTTTCTCGTCATGAGGTTTTTCGCACCACTTTCACGACCGTCGAAGGCAAACCGGAGCCGGTAATTTCCGCTGACCTCGATCTCAAATTAGCAGTAATCGACCTCACGGTACGCCTGGACTCTGAACGCGAGACAGAAGCGCGTCGCTTAATCAAAGAAGAAGCGCTCCGTCCTTTCGATCTCGCCTGTGGCCCGCTGATCAGAGCCGGGCTGATACAACTTAGCGAGCAGGAATCAATATTTCTCCTGACGATGCATCACATCATCAGCGACGGCTGGTCGATTGTGCTGTTCTTTCAGGAGCTGTCGGCGCTGCATCGGGCCTTCGCAAGTGGCCAGACGGCGCCGCTCGCGGGACTTCCAATTCAATACGCGGACTACGCGGCATGGCAGAGAGAATGGCTGCGCGGCGAGGTTCTCGAGCGCCAACTCTCTTACTGGAAAAATCAATTAAGCGGCGAGCTGCCGGTGCTTGAGTTGCCGACGGATCGTCCGCGGCCCGCGATGCAGACCCATCCCGGCGCGCGCGCAGGCCTGACGTTATCAAGAGAGCTGAGCCAGGCCGTGATCGCGCTCAGTCAGCGCGAAGGCGTCACGTTGTTCATGACTTTGCTTGCCGGGTTCAAGGTTCTGCTTCATCACTACACGGCGCAGGACGACATCATCGTCGGTTCGCCGATCGCCAATCGCCCGCGCGCCGAAACTGAAAAGCTGATCGGATTTTTTCTGAACAACCTGGCGCTGCGCACGGATTTGTCCGGCGACCCCGGTTTTCGCGAACTGCTGTCTCGAGTTCGAAAGACCTCGCTGGATGCGTACGCGAACCAGGACGTGCCTTTCGAAAAATTGATCGAGGAGTTGAAACCGGAGCGCGACTTGAGTCGCTCGGCGATCTTCCAAGTCTATTTCAATCTCTTTAGCTTTAGCGACGAGATCGAATTGCCCGGCACTCCGCCGCAGACGATCAGTTTTGTCGATGCGTGGCTGTATTCGGAAGAGAACCAGTCCAAATTTGATTTGACCCTCTACGCGGGCTTACAGGACGACACGTTGAAGGTGGCGTTTGTTTACAACAGCGATCTCTTCGAAGAAAGCTCGGTCGCGCGGATGCTTGAGACCTTGCGGAATCTGCTGACGGCCGTCGTTGCCGATCCCGAGCGCGCGATTTCCGACTACGCTCTCTCCGACAAGGCCGAGATTTCAATCGCGAAAAACGACATTCGTCCGGCCAATGCTTTTACGAGATTCGAACGATCAGAAATTGAACAACCAATCACGAAACGTTTTGAAGCTCAGGTAGGAACATATCCCGCGCGGATCGCAGTCAAGACCAGGAATCACGATTGGTCTTATGCCGAACTAAACGCAAAGGCCAACCAGATCGCGCATTCGATTCTTAAACTCTTCGGAGATAGCGAAGCCAGAATAGCGCTGTTGTTCGAACACGACGCTCCGATGATCGCCGGCATGCTCGGCGTCTTGAAAGCCGGGAAGACTTACGTTCCGCTCGATCCGTCTTATCCCGTCGAGAGACTGTCGCATCTTCTGCGAGACTCGCAGGCGGTTGCTCTCGTAACGAATGAAAAGAATCTGGAGTTTGGGCGAAAGCTGACCGGGGTTAGCGTGCTCAATATCGACAGCTTCGATTCGACCACACCCAGCAGCGACCCGAATCTGGAAACTGATCCGGGCAGTCTCGCTTACATTCTCTACACGTCAGGTTCGACCAGTCAGCCGAAGGGCGTGATGCAGAACCATCGCAACGTTCTGCACTTCATTCGCGCGTACACGAACAATCTGCACATCAACACGGGCGACCGCCTGACTTTGCTTTCCTCGTATTGCTTCGACGCGGCGGTGATGGACATCTACGCCGCCTTGCTGAATGGCGCGACTCTGTACCCGATCGATATTAAGGAAGACGGATTGAGCGCCTTGTCCGAAACTCTCGTCGAGGGGCAAATTACAATTTACCATTCGACGCCGACGGTTTATCGCCACTTTGTTAGCGAGATGAAAGATCGCGGTGAGTTTCCGCATCTTCGTTTGGTTGTATTAGGCGGCGAAGAAGTAACTCGCGGCGATGTCGAACTCTTCAAACAGAATTTCTCGGATGCTTGTCTGTTAGTTAACGGACTTGGCCCCACGGAATCAACTGTGAGCCTGCAATACTTCATCGACAAGCACACGGCGATTTCCGGAGGAAGAGTTCCGGTTGGCTATCCAGTCGATGATACGGAAGTTTTCTTGCTCAACCGTTTGGGCAAACGCTCCGAGATTTACGGCGAGATCGCAATCAAGTCGCAGCACGTGGCGCTTGGTTACTGGCGCAACGACGAAGCCACGGAGTTGGCGTTCGGCGATCCGGCCGCAAGCGTACGGGGCATTAGCCCGACCGTGAGGGAGGGCTCAAACGGTTGTCGAGTCTATCGCACCGGCGACATGGGACGCCGGCTGCCCGATGGCAGCATTGTCTTTGCAGGCAGAAGAGATCTTCAGGTCAAAATCAGAGGCGTTCGCGTCGAGCCAGGCGAAATCGAATCAGCGCTGGCGAAACTTCCCGGCGTCCGCGAGTGCGCCGTCATCGCCACCGCCAACGGCTCAAGTGATCGGCGACTCGTGGCCTACGTTGTCCCTCGCCTTGCCGAGTCGATAGACGCAAGCGATCTGCGAAGGTGCTTGCAAGGGAAGCTGCCGGACTACATGGTGCCGTCCGCTTTTGTCGTGCTGGATGGGTTGCCGTTGACCTCAAGCGGCAAGCTGAACCGACGCGCTTTGCCTGCGCCCGAGATTTCGGATCGGAAAGCAGAACTAACTGGAACGGCGCCGCGAACTCCCACCGAGAAGTTGTTGACAGAGATTTGGAGCGACCTGCTTGGCGTCGCGCACATCGGGACGCACGAGAACTTTTTTGATCTTGGTGGCCACTCGCTTTTGGCCGTGCGTCTGTTCGCACAGGTCGAGAGGCGATTCGGCAAGCCCTGGCCGTTGGCTACGCTTTTCCAGGCGCCCACGATCGCGCAATTCGCGGCCATGATTGAAAAAGAATGGTCGCCAAAATGGTCTTCGCTCGTCGCGATCAAACCTAATGGATCGAAGCCGCCGTTCTTCTGCGTGCACGGATTGGGCGGCAACGTGCTCGAGTTTTCTGATCTGGCGCGGCATCTCGATGATGACCAGCCCTTCTACGGCTTGCAGTCGCAAGGCCTTGATGGAACGCAACCTCTCCTTAGCAAAGTCGAGGACATGGCGGCGCACTACATCAAAGAGATGCGCGAGCTGCAGCCCGAAGGCCCGTACCTGATTGGCGGCAGATCTCTCGGCGGCACGATTGCGTTTGAGATGGCCCGCCAGCTTCAAGCTGCGGGACAGGAGATCGGATTGCTGGCGTTGCTGGATACCTATCCAGTGCAGTCGGCGCATCTTGCGCGGCGACTTTCAGATCACCTGACCAACCTCAGAAGTTTGTCCCTGCGGGAGAGGTTCGGATACTTGGCGCACAAGGCTCGCTTCGCCCCACGCAAGATCAAGAGTCGAATCTGGCGTACGATCTACAATTCATTGCAGAAGTTTGGCTGGAACCTTCCACGCGCGCTGCACAGCGTGACTGAGTTCAACTCGTTGGCCGCGCATCGCTATGTGCCGCGAGCGTACGATGGCAAAGTAACATTGTTTTGGGCCAGCGGTGACTTGCGGGCGTCGAACGATCTGGTCGAAGGCTGGCGCGCATTAGCGACCGGCGGGATCGAAGTCCGGGAGATTCCCGGAACTCACCTCGACATCATTAAAGAGCCGCATGTAGCCGAGTTAGCGAACAAGTTGAGCGAGCGTTTGGAGCGGGCACAGAACAAGGCGCTCTAGTCGTCGAAGAGGAAGGCGTACCTTTTGATGAAGTCCTTGTTCTCTTCGATAATCTCCATGTAAGCATCGAACGCGCGCCGCTTGTATCCTTTGGCGGCCATCATCTCTCTCATCTTTTTCTTCCAAGTCGCGTTCGATGAATTCTCTTGCAGGTATCCTCTGACCAAAGTATCCCAATCAAGCAATCGTTTGATGAATACTCGATTGAACAAATCCTGCATCAACGGGTTCATCAACAATTCATTTTGGGTTTTTCGGTAAGCATGTTTCAGTGCCCGCAGCGCTAAAGCTTCACCCTCCACGCAAACGGGATTGGTGGGGCGATAGATGCTTTGCAGGTAACCCACTTCGCTGGTGGCAAATCTTTTCGGATTCGACTTGCCCCAGATGTAACGTTCATCCATGGCCATGCTGGGCAGCGCGCCGTGAGCGTGAAAGTTCATGGTCTGCGGACCGGGAATTACCAGCGCATCATGATCCATGAAAATGATCTTGACCTTCCATTCGCCACGGTTCCAAAAACTCTTGAGCCCGACATTTCTGGCGACAAACGATTCGCCTCTGGAATAGCCTCGCGCCGCCAACAGAGTGCCCCAAAGTTTTCCGATCTGCTGCACGAGCGACAAGTAAACCTGGTCAGCCCGGGCCCGATTGCTCGCCACCGAAAGCGCGGCGTCGACATAATGCTGGTAACTCTTGTAGCTCACTTCCGGCGGCTGATAGACACCCAGGACTTCTTCGAAAAGCTGGTTGGCGAGGCGCTTCGCGTCCTGCTTTGAGTACGGGACACCGAGGCCCCTGGTAAAGTAACTCTTCGGCCCATCGCTTGAAAGGTAGAGCGCAAGCTTATTCAAACGAAACGAGCTGGTGCCGGCGAGAATTGCCTGAGCGGGCGCGACGTGTCCAATGAATTGCGCCGTGAGTCCGAGCTCTCCGCGCAAATGTGGCAGGATTGCATCGCCCTCGTCGGTGAATGCATGGACGGCTTCTTCCATCGCTATCCGCATCTGCCGAAATCCCTTCCCAAAGACTTGCGGCTCTGTGAAGTAAGTGAGCAGTTGCGCGTTCTCTCTTTTTGTTGGAACCGAAAACACGCTCGATCGAGCAACGTATCCAGACACCGGCGCTTCATCGCCATGCACCAGACGATAGACGAGCGCAAGTTTGGAGGCAGTCTTGGCCTCGTATCGCAAGAGCCATCGCATGCCGCCGCCGTCGAGCCGGTGTGATGGCGGGACCGTGTATCCGTCGCGAGCGAAGACGACGTGCAAAGGGTTCGGGCCCTTGCGACCGGCCCGTTTGATTTCGAACTCGAGTTCGCTGCCCGGCGGTTTGACGCCGAGAACGACGGTAGTCAGCGGATATTCCACGAGTGAATTGATTTCCGAACTCGTGGCCTGCCCGACCCAGTAGACGCTCGAAGACTGAGAGAGCCTTTTCAGAATTCGGGCTTCATAGTCAGGCAAAAGATTTACTGCGTGGCGAACTTCATCTTCCACGAACGAGGGCTCTAACGTATCCAGGTCTTTCACTCCGTCGGAAACTTTCAACTGATCGAGAATCCGTTGCGCGATTTCATCGGGCGTGAACAAATAACGAGCGAGAGACAGCTTGCAATCGTGGCGGGCCAGTTGGATGAAATCGCTCATGGCGTTCCACGAAGTTCGCCGCCCTCGAATCTGTTCGTGCACGCGATTGAGTCTTTCCAGCTTGCGCCGAAACTCGGAGGTGAAACGGCGCACGTCAGTTGTCGAGTAGCCCTCTTTCAATACGGAGTCAACAATCTGGCCATTCGACAGGGGCGACTGTTTCAGATTTAGCTGAGTGAAAAGAAAATCGAATTCCTTCGAGTTGGCAGGATCAAGTTTGAGGATCTGATGCTCAAGCATCAGAATGGCTAGTCGCCTAATCTCCCACGCCGCGCCGCCCGTTTGCTTTGCGACCTCGAAAAGTTTCAGACAGAAGGTTCGATCGTAAGTTTCATGTCGGAGCAACTCTTCGAATAGACAATACGCCGCGCGCGCATCGTCGAACTCGGCTTTCAGAAGATCGAGAAAATCATCTTTGGGGGAAACGCGCTGGGAACTTCCAGGACTGTTCATTGTCTCAGAATAAACGACCTGGCCGGGAACGGACGACCGTTCGCTTCACTTTCGGGAATCACAATCGAGCGCGATCTGAGGCGCCGCGCCGGGCTCTTCGCGACGTTCCTGGTATTACTTAGCTCACTTGCCCCGACCATGCTTGCCGCCACCAGGCGGTTTCGGCTTGCCAACCCAGGACTTGGTTCCCGTCGGCTTGACCCGATACGTTTTGCCGCCGGTCGGCTTACCGCCGTACGTCTTCGTGCCGGTTGGCTTCCCGCGATAAGGTGGTTTCTTTGGTGGATACTTCTTACTGCCGCCGTCCTTCTTCTTGCCTTTGCCCTTCTTCCACGGACTCGGCACGACTCCCAGCGCGATGATCAGCGCGTTGAGCAGGTCCACCGCGGTCTCTCGTTTCAGAATGATCGCGACGGTGTCCTGCGGACTATACTTGCCGCCACCGCTTGGACTGCCGCCGTACTTTGGTGGGCTATACTTACCGCCGCCGCGACCGCCACCGTACTTGCCGCCGCCACGGCCAGCGCCGTACTTAACGCCGCCTCGACCACTGGATTTTCCCGCTCCCATAAATTTGCTCCTCGAATTCTAAAGGTTAAGTCCTATGGTTTGCTCGTGTCCTTGACTGGTTCTCGAATGAAACGCTTCAGATCGTCCTTCTTCGGCACAACCGGCAACGCCTTGGGTTGCACCGGAGGCTTGCACTCAGTAACCGGCGGCGCCGGCCCGCTGTTGTGGCCGACCCGGAAGATTCCCCACGCGCCCAGGGTCGCCTGGTTTGGAAGGAAGACGGTGTAGAGATAGTCGCCGGCTTGTCCGGCCTCGCCCCCTGCTTTATTCACTACCAGTTCGAAATGATCGGTGGCTCCGTGATTGTCGCGCGAACCCAACCATTGCGAGAGGCTGTTGTTGCCGATGACGGTCGATTCGTTTGTGTATGGATTCCTTTGCCAGACGTGACCGTGCAACGTAAAGACCTGCGACGTGCCCGTTCCGAACGGGTGCGTCATGCGAAAACGAACCGCGTCGCCAACTTCGGCGGTTAAGATTGGAGTCTTCGGATCTTTCTGCGCCGTTTGGATCAACTGGTTCGACAACATGCACGAGAAATCTGTCGTCGAGTTACCCGCATAGCGAAAGCTCTTGGGCTCTGTCCGGTAATTCACGGCGCTGCTGTTGCCCTGCGAGATTCTGAAATCGTCGCTGATCATCAGCGCAAACTCGCGGAACGTTGTGTTGTCAGGCAATGTCACAGTGGCCGAAGCGCGACTAGTGGGCGCAGCGGATGGCGGATCGCAATCCGCCAGACTTCCTGCTTCGCCACACTTCCACGTCGAACCCTGCGGCTCGATAATCATGGACCCGAACAAGCCGTTGATGTGTTGATAGACCGGATCGGACGGGAACAGATTAACCGAACCGAACTCGACCGGCGTGTAGGTCAGGTTTCCAGTATTGTTGCGGTCGATCCTGCCCGCATACCATTGATACTTGATGGTCTGCCCGAACGGCGCAACCTGATTCTTCATTTCACTGTTCCAGCCAACGTTGATGCCGTCGCTGACGGCAGCATCGTAAGACAGCAGTTGCGGATGCAGGCCGACATACTTGGACATCTGGGACTGAAAGACCGGCTGATGATTGGCCGGATTCACGCCATTGAACGGAGACGCCAGCGAGAAGTTTTGCTGATAAACCAGCGAGGATGCGGCCAACGCGTTAGTTAGATTTACCTCGATGCAATCGCCGGCATTTGCACGCAGAATCAGCGGCTCGACCGGCGTTCCGGCTTTCAATTTGCCCTGAGCGTCAAGATCTTCCGAGCGAACGTACATGACGCCAATTTTGCTGCGCAGTGTCTGACCGCGAGTGTTGAAGAGGATTTGCCCCTGCGGCGGATTCAAACCGGGCACGGGACTGATACTGGACAGCGCTTTTTGCGCGGTTACGGCCGTGATGTTAAAGACCCGCTTGACTGCCGGCGGTGCTAAGTTCGCCGGACACGTCGAGTAAGCGACATTCGCGCTCGGTCCCACCGGATTATTTGGAAGCGGCTGCAACTTATCCGCGGTTTTCGTCGGATCATAGGCCCGGAAGATCCCCCACATGCCGTTGGCCACTCCGGTATCGTCCAAGCTTGGACTGTAGAGATAGTCGGCGCAGTTCCCGTCTGACATTTTGTCGGGACACTTGCGAGAAACATTTGGCGCCGAAGAAGAGGGCACGTTGAATAGGAACTCGAAATGTTCCGAGAGGCCCATCGCCTGCACGCTGCGATAGCCGGAGTTCTTCCAGGATGGCTCGGCAAACCATCTAGGTCCTTCGAGGTTGAACTGGTGCGCGAACATGTGGGCTCCGACCAGAATGCGAACCTGAACTTTATCACCCTGATACGCGCGCAGCAGAGGTGTGATCGGATCGCCATTCGGCGGCAGATTGCTGGCCTGCTTGAATGACGAGTCATAGACATAAGACATGTCGCCGAACTTGCCCACGCGCCACGCAATCGGTTCGTTGAGGTAGTTAACTGACTGAGTCCCCGGCGGAGGTTTGACGCCAGTGCTGATCAGTTGCGCCGGCGATCGGCCGTTGATGGCGTAAGCCGGATCGCTCCAACCCTTATTGGGATTTGGATTCGGTTGCGTAATCGGAGGCGTAACCGAGCTGGCCGAAGCAGTCGCGTAAGCAAGTTGAAAATCCTGAAACTCCAACATGAATTCACGATAACTATCCGCGGCCGTGTTCGTAAGGATTCTGGCTTGCCAACTGGTCGGCCCGCCGTCCGGGCGCGAGCCGAATGTCGCGCTGCCATCATTCGAAGTCCAGGTTGAACCCTGAGGCTCGACCACGAGACCGGCGTAGAGACCCGCCTGCTGGTGCGTTGATGGACCAAAGTGATCGTGCGTGAAAACGGTACGCAGAGTTCTGTCCACTCCGGAATCATCCACCAACGGATCCAGATACCACCGCTGGATTGTCGTCTGCGCTCCCATCCAGCTCGGACACTGCGGACGCGAGTTAACTGTCCAGTTGTCGGGGCATGGCGTGCAGCGCGGATCGCCGGGATTACTTGCGCAGTCGATAATCTCGGACGGGGGGAGCTTGGGAGTTAGCATTTGCGGTGGCTGGCCACTCGTGACCAAACCGCCCGCCGCATTAATTCCTTTGATCACTTCCTGCACTTCCTGCGGGCTGAATGTGCCGTCCTCGTAATTGAAACCATTGCCGGCGCCGTCGGAAGACGTCACGTCGAACTTCACCAGGTGAATGTGCTGGCCGATGACGTCGGTCGGAGTGCGGACCTGAAAATCGTCAACCAGATAATAGTTAGGCACAAGGTTCGTGTGCCAGTATTCGATCACGTCGCCACTGTTGCCGCGGAAGAACAGCGGTTCAGGCGCGCGGCCGGTCGAGCCTCCGGGAGTGTAAGCAAGCGTGGGCCGCACATCGTCCCACAAAGTCAGTATGCGCTGTTGCGGAAAGTGCCAGCCTTTCTTGTTGAAGGTTACGTTCAATTGAATGGCCGCGGCTTTGTAGGTGCGCTTCAACCCGACGGGATTGCCGTTATCATCGACGGCCGGATCAGCGAAAGGCGCGCCATGCTGCGGGCCTAAAGGTAAGCCGTTGAGGATGAAACCCGTGGGCGGTGTGTTTAAGGTGCTCTGGGGCGGAGTACTGTTCGAAGAAGGACAACTCCCAGGCGTTCCATCGGGGAAGAACGTCGCGTAACAGCGCTTGCCGAAAAACTTCATCGCGACTTGCTCGACAGGAGTTCCTAATTCAGGTAGTTGGATGGCATTGATGGTTGCCAGATCCTTGCTCCAGTCGAATTTGTTGTGGCGCTCGTATGAAATCGAGCCTCCAGTAACGAGATGGCGCGGCAGACCGCCATCCAGCAAACCACCGTTTACCGTGTCTGGTGCAAAATCGAGCGGTGGGTGCGGCGCGCGGGCGCCCGCTCTACCCGGAATAAAGAATGGGAAGCCGGGGTTTGCCGTCACAAGCGCGCCGGTGGGATCCGCTCCGGGGCCCGGAGTGCCATAAACAACCTGCCCGTTATCAATGAAGACGGCTGATGGCAGCGGGGCCATGGGGATTGTTGGCAGCGGCACGATCGCGGGGATCGGCGTCCCTGCCATGATTTCACCGTCAGGCAGCGCGCGGGCTCCCTTAAGCGGGATTCCGCTTTTTGCGAGTTCCGTGCCGCTCTCGAACACGTCATGCGTTCGCCACATTGCCCACATGCCCGCGGCGAAGTGCGGATAGAAGTGGCAATGGAAGATCGAGTCGCCTACGACTTTGTTTCGATTGCCGCTGCCGTTGTAGGTCATCTCGAGCGTATAGCTCGCGCCAGGGCTAATCATCTGACTATCGAGATAGCTTCCCTCATCGCTGTTGGGCGATTGCAGCCACTGGTGCGCGTGCTGGTGATGCACGTGAGTCACGCCGGTGCCGCCATGAAGAATTCGGAACTTCACATGGTCGTTAATGTAGCTGTGATAGACATTCGAAGGATCATCGGGAAAGAACGCCACCGTCGCCTTGGCGGTTGGCTGCATCGTGTACGGAGCTGCTGGAGATGCGGGAACTCTGGTTCCGCCACAGGGCGGCTGATTGAAAGCGGCGGTGGTGTTGCACGGCGGTTGAAAATTTGCGTTCTGCGTCAGGTTGTTCGAGTTGGCCGGCTTGTCGACCAGCATTGCCGGGTCGCCGACACTCCAGGCGCTCAGAAAGAATTCCTCAAACTTACAATCGACGCAGTTACCCATCGGCCCGACGCCGATGCGATTGGCATAGACCTCTGATCCGATGCCGCCCGTGCCATAGTTAATCGCAAAACCGTCAGCGCCCGGCGCCAGCGTGTCTGAAAGATCGTTGAATACCGGAAAGGCCTGCGACGCAACCGCGCCTACCTCGTGATAGATAATCGTAAACTCGCGATACGGTTGCTTGCGATCCGGCGCGGCGGGATTAGTGCAGAAGATCGGATCAACTTTTCCGCCCGGCGGAGGATTGAGGGCCGCGAGTTTTTCCGCGTTGCAGGTCGTTTCCGGCTTGTTGACGCCGGTTGTGCCAGGAAATCTCCCCGCTTTCGGACCGGTGATTATAGCCGTGAGATCGGTGTGCACGATGCTGTTATTCGCATCGAGCATATTCAGGATAGGAGTATTCGTAGGAATCGGAGTTCCATCAGGCCAGGTGGAGCCCGGCGCATAGACGGCACTGTAGTCAACAACGGGGTGCCCGTCAGGACTGATGCTTTTCGTGACCAGCTTCAAATCCTGCTGCGTCACCTCACTGCGGTACCACTCAGCGCCTTCTGGCTGCACGTTGAGCGCGCCAAACAGTCCGCGCGCAAGCTGACCACCTTCGCTGCTGGTATCACCCATCGTGTAGAGCAGGAAGGTCCCTTCATTCTTCACGAAGAGTTTGTATTGCTGTGGTGGCGGAGGCGGATTAGGAGCGTTTACGAGGCTCGAAGGATTAACGCCCACGAATGAGCCGTCATCCATGGTGCTCGTCGTCCACTCCATGCCTTGAATGTGCAGGGACAACTCAGTTGTGCCTGTTGGCGGAGCCGCTTTGGTAATTGTGAAATTGTTCTTCGGTACAGAATTGGTGAAAGTGATGTTGAGACAGTCCCCGACATTTGCCCGCAGCACGAGGGGTCGCGGCCGCTTGCCAGGCCTGAGCTGAAGCCAACCATTCACAACCGCCGTGTCTGACTTGAGTGCGAAAACCAGACCATCGGGAATTGCCGCGCCCATGCGATTCAGCATGATTGGCTGCGGTAGCGCCACCACGTTCGCATTTATTGTTCGCTGGCACGGAGCAACCGGAGGCAGCGCGGCGGGAATCGCCTTCGGGGCATCGCCTTTACTGTTTGTCGCCTTTTCCTCCCGTAGAACCGAATCGCCAGACGCGTTGGCCCGCGAACCGTTGGAATCGATTGACGGAGATTGCGCGTCTGGCGAACGTGCCGGCTCTTCCTTGACTGCCGCGGTGTTAGTCGCGACCGCGGACCCATTCGCGGTCTGGCCATCTACTGACACCGAGAGCACGAGAAAGAAGAGAACCAGGATCAGGTAACTGACGAAGCGTGGAAGAATGCTTTTGTGGCCCAGCATAATTTTCTCCTCAGATTCGCTCACGAGCACCAATTGTTGAAGATCACGTTAGACCTAGTCCGGAGACAGGCTGAAGCTAACGACGGCTTGGCAGCTTTCGTTAGCAAAAGCAACGAAAGACAAACGGGAGTATCGTCTGATAGCAACTCTGGGTTTGTCGGAAGCGAAGCCTAGTTCTAATGATCTCGCATGTCAAGCAAATATTGTTGCTATCACGCAAACGATATGTGCGGGCAATTGGATGATGTGGCCTGAGGGTCCGAATTTACGGGCGGTTTACTTGCGCTCGGCGGCTGATGTGATCAGCTTGACCAGGGTTGTGGGCGGCGACAGGCCGTAGGCGCGGGTCCAATGCCCCGTCGCATCGTTGCCGACAAGGATCATCGGTGTGTGGTCATTCTTGTTGGCGACCCCGGCCCCCAGAGCCTGAAGCAGTGATTCAATCTCGGTCTTGTCTCCGGTCACGAAGGTCCATCCCGGCCCCGCCTTGAACTTAGCCGCGAAGTCACGCAGTCGTTCAGGCGTATCCGTAGACGGATCGACGCTGATAGATATCAGTTGCACATTGAGAGCGGCATCCCCCAATTCCTGTTGGACCCGGCGAAAGGTTGCAGTTAGTGGCGGACAGATCGTAGTGCAAGTGGTAAAGATGAAATTGATGGCGACCGTCTTGTTCTTAATTAGGTCGCTGTAGAAGTTGAGCCGATTTCCATTTTGATCATAGACCTTAACATTGGGAATACGTGACGATGAGAAAGCGGATGAGTCGCCGACATCTTTGGCGGCAGTCTCAATCGCCGGCGCCGCGGGTGCATCAACCGGGTCCTTTACCAGTCTTAGCGTCATGCCACACTTGGGGCATTTGCCCCGTTTTGTGGACGTGACCTCTGGATGCATCGGACAAGCATAACGCGCACGCTTACGTTGCGCTTTCTGCTGAGCTTTCTGCTGACCTCGGGCACTCAGTAAGTTTGAATCGCTGACTGCGGCAGCGGCACACATCAAACCAAACGCCAGCGCAGCGACGATCACTTTGGTTAGCACAGACGTCTTCTCCATACTGGGCACGTTCGCCCTCGGCGGTGATAACTCGCTCAATTGAGGTTGATCCATCCGCTTGCAGGCAAGAACTGCTTCTCTTTCAAATCAACCGTTACTATATATGCTCCCATCGCCCCGATGCGACGATTGGGTCCATAGGTGATCGCGGGTGTCAGGCCCGTCTGATATTCATAGAGGCCTTCGAGAGCTTGAATCAATTTTTCCCGGCTCAGGTCCTTACCAACTCGCTTCAAAGCTTCAACTAATATTTTGGCGGCGCTAAAGGCAGAAATCTGCGCAGCTAAATGGTGCGTCGGAAGCTTGTACTTTTCCGCAAGCGCGCGAAACTCTTTCACGCCGTCGGCGCTTTGATCCGCAGGGGCAGTCGGGAACGAGAAGAACAGCTTTCCATTGAATCCGATCGGAGCGCCAAAAATCTCCTTGCCGCCGCTGGCGCTGGGTAAAAAGATCGTAGGGTACCAACGTGATTTGTCCGCCTCAGTCATAAACGACAGAGCGTCCTCACTCCCACCCAAAAAGACCACGACTTCCGAACTGGTTTGCCTCACTTGCTTGATGGTCTCGGCGGCATCAAAGTGTCCGGCCGCGTAGTCAAAGGCTTGTGGCGCGCTCAGTTCATCTTTCTTACTTTGATCTTTAATGGCCCCGAGAACCCCCAGGTTGAGCTCGCTTTGGGGAAAGACAACTGCGAAATGTTGCGCTCGGATCTCTGGTTTTTTTGCGGCGAAATGAATCATGGCCTGGGCCTGACCATCAATTCCCGACAGCAAGTAAAAAACTTCACGGTTCAGTGGAAAATCAGTTTGCGGATAGAGCGTGAGCGGGCCAATCAGAGGCACTTCCTGCTGGGCCAGGAGTGGGATTATCTCCTTTTCGGATCCCGCGATGAAAGCTGCCGTCATGGCGAAGATCTGTTCTTCCTTAATGAAGCGCTCGACGTTGGCGCGCGTGGCCGCCGATGACTCGGCGGTCTCGGCAAACTTCAATTCGAAACGCCGATTGTAAATTCCGCCCTGACTGTTGAGCTCTTGAAAGTAAGCGGTAGTCGCAGCCTTCACCGCCTGGCCCATTTCCGCCAGTCCGCCTTTCAGCGGTACCACGGTCCCGATCACAATCTTGTCTTCGCTGATTCCCGGATCGCGACTATTGCCCAGTCGTTTCAAATAGACGACAAGATCGGACAGGTCCTCGCGCGACATCTGATAGCGAGGCATGACGTTCAGCAGTTTGTTGCCAGCCGGATCAGTGCCGCGGGTGATCGCCAATTCAAGCCCGCGCTCGTTGTAGGGCGGATGCTTGCGACCATTGGCGTTCGGTGGCCCGTAAGGTTTGGTCAACACATCCCAGACAAGATTCGACGGATTGACTCCACCCTCAGGCTTGCCCCGGCCATCCAGACCGTGACAGTTCGCGCAAGGCATCGCGCTGCCGGGAACTTCGATCGAAGATTCACCCAGGTACGCCAGGATCTCTCGACTCGATGAACCTTTGCCCTGAACATAGATTTGTTTGCCCCGGCTCTCCTGGGGCGTCAAAGCATCTTGCGCAAGGACTGTGAAGCCAAAGGCGAGAAACAGCATGGCGCCAGCGAGCAAGACGACTTGAATAAAGCCGGCGGGACTTTGTTTAGACGGGCGTGCTGCAGGTGCTCTCACTTGTTCCCTGGTTGATCGTTTAAGACGCTTTCCACGACTTTGACCAGTTCGTCACTTCGAGCCAACCCGAAAGCCTTCTTCCACAAACCAGTGCGCTCGTTGCCAATGATGAAAATGTTGAGGTGATCCTGTTTGTCGTTCACGTACTGGCCAAGTTTGTTCAGCGCTAAATCCACGTTCTGTTTGTCGCCGGTGAGAAAATACCAACCGGGCCGCGCATGAAGGTTCTTCGCATACTCTTTCAAGCTGGCGGGCGTATCAACGCTTGGGTCGACGCTGATCGAAATGATGTAAACATCCTTGCCGACATGATCGCCCAGCGCCTCCTGCACCTTCTCAAGATTGCGATTCATCGGCAAACAGCTTCCCTGACAAGTCGCGAAGAACGAGTTGATGATCACCACCTTGCCCTGGAGCAGATCGCTATAGAAGCGCATCCGTTCGCCGTTCTGATTCAGCAACACGACATCCGTGAAATACTTGTGCGCGGGCGAAGGTTCAGTCGCGGATGATGACTGTGCCGGCTTGTCACTTGTCTGCGCCGCAACAGAGAGACTGCCGCCCAAAACAATGATCGCAAGGACCATAATGTTGAGCGCTTTCTCTCTTCCGGGGAAGGTGAACCAGGCGACATTTCCATGCATGACCTTGAACCTCACTTTGAAAGATTCTTTGCAGCAGTAGCGGGAACCGGCTTGGCGCGGTGCTCTTTTACTTCAATGGCCAGGGGCTGGAGTTGGTTGAGCTGAACTCCCAACGATGGACATTGAAAGAAAACATAATATACGCCGGCTTGCGGCGGCACAAAGTTTACTTCATAGACGCCCTCGGCCCCACGCATGGCCCAGGCACGTTGCTGCCAGATACCCGGCGCGAGAAACACGAGCACACCAACGTCCTCCAAATCCGATCTCGGCTTGCCGGTCGTTGCGTCGCGCACGCGGAAACGTAAATGGAGATTCTCGCCGGCATATGCGACGGGGACGGCGCCAAGCGGATCGATCCTTATGGGAATCTCTTTCTGTTTCGCTAGCTGCGGATTTTCCCTGACCTCGATGTCAAAGCAATTGAGTAGGCGCGGCGAGTCAAGCAGGAAGCCCACATCGTAGCTGCCGTGTCCGTTGAGCCTGACTGTGGCTGTGTAAACGCCGGGCGAGGTTTCCCGCAGCCCTCGATCCAAAACGAGCACGGCCGTCGGATCGCGGCGGTAATTCTGAAAACTTCCCATCGGCGCCGCCATTCCTTCCATGTAGTAATAGATCATCTTGTCAGCGGGGTTTGCTACCAGCACCGCTCCGTCTTCCGGCGCCGCGACGACGGCATCGGCAGCGGAAGCAGCGGGCGACAATCCCGGCGCCCTTTGTCCCGCGGGGAAGCGAGTTACGCCGGCGTCAGCGCCTTGCTTGCCAAGGTCCGTCAAGCTAATCATCGATACAAACTCATCGCCGGACGATCGCACATAAGCAAAATTCCTGGTAAAGGAAACCTGATCCGGCGCTTGCCCAACCGGCACGGTATTGAGCAGCGCGTTGGTGGCCGCATCGAAAATGTAGACGACGTTGGCCCTTGTGTTCACCACAAAACCAAAGCGACCGTCGGGCGTAAATCGAATAGCTCGCAGGCCCGGGCGGGTTTTGATCCGAGTCAGAATCTCATGCCGTTGCGCATCGATGACAACGACATCACCGCCGCCTTCGTTGATGACGTAGATCGCTTTGCTGAGCGGCGAAGCCGCCAACGCCGTCGGAAGCGTTCCGACTTTCAGTTCTTTGATCCGAGCTAACCTGGGCACGTCAATTACGGAAAGCGTGCCACTCTGTTTGTTTGTCACAAAGGAGTAGCGATCGTTTTCGCTGAAGGCGATCTGATGTGGACCCGCGGCGGTTTTAAGATGAGCGACGACTTTCGACGTGGTGGCGTCGATGACGGTGATTCCGTCGCTCGCCTCATCCGCGCCTTCATTGTCCACCCACAGATATTTCTCGTCATGCTGCAGGGCGATTCTGGTGGGCTTCGCTCCGGCATCGATCTTAGCCAGCACTTTCCAACTCGACGTATCAATCACCGAAACCTGGCTGGCGCGCGGCGACGTGACGAACAGCCTTTGCTGGTCGTTACTCATCACCCAGTCTTCGCCGGGACTCAGTAGCGGAATCAAATCCAAAAGCTTGCTGCCACCGAAACCGGAAAGAGGATCTATTACGGAAACGTTCGGCTCGTGATTCAGCGTCAGAATGAAGTAGCTGTTGAGATCAATGTCCGCACGCCGGTTGAAGCCGGATTGCAGAAACGACTGAACCTTCTCGCGGCATTGTCTTTCGTCCGGCACGGGGCCGGTTCTCTTGAGATCGATCCACCCCGACGGATGAAGCCGGCTGATCGGTTGGCCCGTATTGCTCTCGGTAATCTTGAAGCGCACCGTCGCGTCCGTGCCTTCCAGCAAATCTGCGGCTCTTTCTCTCCCGCTCGGTTCAATTGTGAATTCGACGGTGATTCCTTCGCGAACGATTCTCTGCGGCGGCGGAACCCTTTGTGGTCTCTGCTGGACTTGGGCGAGAGCGGCACTGAAGCCCAGCAAAAGTACGACTAATGCTTTGAACCGTTGGTTTGCCATTGACATAAAATTTGCAAACGGTCTATGCTCCTGCCCGCTCAACGGATTAGCTTCGGAATAGCTTCCACATCACGCGAACTTGCTAGGCCGGCAATTCGGGGTTGCAGCTTATGCTAAAAGCTACTCTTGTCGCAACGCTCCTGGATGAACCCTCTTCACGCGGGGACGAGATAGCCGCGCTCCCAAATACTGTCGATTGGTTAGAAGTCCGCGCCGATCTAATTGGTGACCCGGACGTTGATTGGTTGCGGCGTCGTTTCCGCGGTCGTCTGATCTACACTTTGCGCAGCCGCGCCGAGGGAGGACACGGTGGAGACGATCTGAGTGATCGCCTCGATCGCCTTCTGGCGGCAGCTAACCATTACGACCTCATCAGCCTCGAAGGAGACCGCGATCTTTTCCCAGAGTTGCTGGCGCGGATTCCGAGCGAGCGACGAATGATTTCGTGGCATGGTTCCGCGATCGGGGTCGAGCAACTCAAGTCTAAATTTGCCAAATTCGCAGAAGTTGAAGCGCGTTACTACAAGCTCGCCCCTGCTGCATTGCGATCCGGCGACGAGATTGCTCCGCTCTCGCTGCTGAAATCTCTCTCGCGTTCGGACACCGCGTCTTACGCGACCGGCCCGATTGGTTTGTGGAGTCGTTTGGCGTCACTAGGACTTGGGTCGCCGCTGGTTTTCGGCGCGGTGGGGCTTCCGGCGGAAGAGCCGTCAATCAATCGGATGATCGCCGACTATGGCTTGCCTTTCATGATGCCGTTCAAAGAAATCTACGGCATTGCCGGAAATCCCGTGTCGCACTCGCTCTCGCCTCGTCTGCATAACGCTGGCTACAGAACGCTCGGTCGCGAAGCGCTCTTTGTTCCGTTTCACGTCGAATCGTTCACTGATTTCTGGGATCACATGTTGACTGGAAGCGCGATGCACTCTCTCGGTATGCCGGTCATGGGCGTGACAGTGGCTTCTCCTCATAAGGAAGCGGCTTTGGGAGCCGCCACGAAAGTTAGTTCGATCGCTCGCGAAGCCGGCTCTGCCAACTTGCTCGTAAGAGATAACGGTTATTGGCGAGCGGACACAACCGATCCGGATATCGTGTTTATGTCGAGCCGCGAACGCGGAGTCCAGGTAAAACAGAGACGGGCCGCGGTGATCGGTTGCGGAGGAGCAGGCCGGGCAATCGCCGCCGCGCTCGATCAATCCGGCGCGCAAGTCACACTCGTGAATCGCGGCCAGGAACGAGGTTCGTTTGCGGCCAGACTTCTGGGCTTGCCTTATGTCCCGCTGCTGAATTTTGACGCCGAAGGTTACCACGTTGTGGTCAACGCCACGCCCGTAGGCCGCGACGACGACGCAGCTCCATTCAAACTAGAGACGCTGGCTGAAGAAGCAGTGGTGATCGACCTCGTTTATGGTTCGAGACCGACGCCGCTGGTTAGCAACTCAGTCGGGTTAGGGCGAACAGTGATTGACGGGCGCGATGTACTGCTGACTCAAGTGCTGCGGCAGTTTCAAATAATGACCGGTCGAGAAATGTCGGCCGGCCTGGTGCGCGAGACGCTCGGCCAGCGACCTGCGAAATCGGAAATGCCTAACGGCAAGTCGGCCGTCGTCAGATAAACGCGATCGAAAACGGTGGGGGAAATCTCAGTTGAAACCAATGGAGAGCAAGAAATACTTTCGCGCCGGAGACGGGGCCGAATTGGCAAATGACGGAGTGGATCGAACGATTGACATCGCGCCATTTGTCGGGACCTGGGTCAATACAATGCGGGACACGCAAGGCTTTGTGAAGCTGATCGTCTCTTCCAGAGATGGAAAACTTTTCGTCCGGGCTTTCGGAGCTTCTGCGCCTGAGCTTTGCGATTGGGGAGAAGTTGAAGCGTGCGTGTTTTCGGATCGCGTCGATTCACGAAAGGGCGCGGGCTTCAGCGCCTCGTACGACACCGGATCGATCGAAGTGGCGTTCCAGGTAAACATGAACCTCGGTCTGTTGGTCCTGCTGACTTTCAATCGATTCAAGGATGGCAGTGGCCGCGCCAATTACATCTGCCGAGAATTTTTTCACCATTAGGAATCCGAAATTCGATCGTCATTTCGAGAAATGAAAGGCGCAAAAGATGACCTTCAGAGATTTTACCTCAGTAGTTGACTATCGGAGCAGCAAAGAAGCGAACGGAGGCCCGAGTCGGGTCGATCCGTCGCCCTTTGCGGGGACTTGGGTGAACACCAACGATTCGGCGCCGCACAGAATCGCCAGGCTCGTCATGACGATTAGAGACGGCATCCTGATGGTTCACGCTTACGGATACTGGACGCCCGACCCTTGCGATTGGGGAGAAGTCCCGGCTGAGGTCTATGCCGACAGCATCAACTCGCAAACGGCGATGTCATTTACCGCGGTGTTTGATTTCGGATTCATGGAGACTCACCTGCAGACGAATCTCAAGCGCGGCACGATGGTCATTGCCACCGCTAACAAGTTCAGAGATCTGAGCGGGCGATCCGATTACTACACCAGAGAGTTTTTCTACCAAATCGATGATCACAGCTTCTAACAACGGCGCTTACAAGCACTTCGAGCTTCGCAGCGAGCAGCAGGCGCTGATCGACCGAGTCAGCCTGCTGGCTCGCGAGAAATTCGCCGTGCGCGCCCCTGAATACGATCGCACGGCCACTTTTCCGTCCGAAGATTTTGAAGATCTTTTTAGCGCGGGACTGAATGCGGCGGCGATTCCGAAAGAACATGGCGGCCTGGGTCTGGGGCCGTACCGCGGCGACGTCTTCACGCTGTGGATGATGACGAAAGAAATCGCGAAGGCCGATCTTTCATTCGCTCGCTGTTGGGAAGGTCACGTCAACTCGATGGTCTTGCTTGACGGCATGGTTAAGGGCGAGCAGCGAGCGCGCTGGTTTGAAGGAGTCGTGAAGCACGGCGACAAGTGGGTTGCGTGGAGCGGCGAGCCGCAAGCGCGCAAACCGGGCGAGAAGGTGCGCTTCGGAACTTCTGTCGAGAAAGTTGACGGCGGCTATCTCATCGACGGCAATAAAGTGTTTTCGACGAGCGCGAGCGGCGCGCAGTGGGCGATCCTGCTGGTCAACACAGAGGCGCCGGGCGGAGTCCGCCACGCGTCCTCGTCATCTCTCGACGCGCAACTGCTGATGGCTTGCGAACTATCCGACCCGACCATCGAGATTGACAGCACCTGGTGGGATCCGATCGGGATGCGCGCCACGGTCAGCTATCTGGTCAATTTCCGGCGCACCTTCATACCGGATGCTTATCTCATCGGCTATCCCGGCCAGTATCTGAAAGAAGGTTGGCAGACCTGTTTCATCCCGCACTATGCGGCGACTTTTCTCGGAGCAGCCGAGGCCGCGTACGATTACGCCCTCGACTATCTGACTTCGCAGAACAAGGTTGACGATCCATACGTGCAGCATCACATCGGCCAGATGTCAGTCAACGTCGAGACGGCGCACCTTTGGTTGCGCCATGTCGCGCGTCTTTGGGAAACAGAGAAGTATCAGGAAGCGCAAATCGCCGGCAGCCGCGCGCGACACGTGATCGAGCACCTCGCCGAAGATACCGTCAAGCGCTGCATCCGCGCCTGCGGCGCGCGCTGTCTGAATCGTCCCAGCGCCCTGGAACGCATTTATCGCGATCTTTCCTTCTATGTTCGTCACGACAATGACGATCACATTCTGGCAATGATCGGTAAGTCAGCTCTCGGGCTGACTCACGATCCGTCTTTCTACAAACCTTAGGGTGCTCAATTGCTCGACAAAAAACGCACATACGGTTTTGGAATCTGGGGCCTCGGCCTCGGCTACTACCTTTTCTACACGCCCTACAGCGGTCTAACTAAAACTCTGTCGAACGGGCTTCTAACCGGCGGGCGAGTTTCAGGTGCAGTTCTATTGCCCGCGTCGGTGATGGCCACGGTCGTGTGCATGCTGGGCTTCATCACGGCGATGAAGTGGTGGAAGTATGCCGGGCGTCGCGAATTCTTCGGCGTGAGCATTCCCTTTCCCCGTCGCCAGACCTTTCTCTCGGCGATCTGCATGGCCACGATCATCGGAACCACGACCCTGGCTTTTTCCTTCGGCGGAATTTCGATCGTGCTGGTTCTGGTCCTGCTGCGCGGAGGCGTTCTGATCCTCGCGCCGCTGGTTGACGCGATCCGCCAGCGTCGAGTCCGCTGGTTTTCCTGGGCCGCGATGTGGATCAGTCTGATGGCCGTCCTGGTCGTCCTCAGCGATGCCGGCAATTACAAGTTGAGCTTCGCGGCAATGCTCGACGTCGCCGCTTATCTCACTGCTTACTTCTTCAAGTTCCAGTTCATGACCAAGCTGGCAAAGTCGAACGAGCATAGCGCCACCCTTCGTTACTTTGTCGAAGAACAGATGATTGCTGCTCCACTCTTGTTGCTGGCGCTGGGGGCGATGGCGTTGATCGGCCGCGGTGAAGCGATGTTGGGATTTCGACTTGGCTTCACCACTTTTCTCGGGAGCAAAGCAGTCGGCTGGGCTTTGCTGGTGGGGTTGTTCTACGCCGGCCTGTGCGTCTGCACGACGCTGATTTTCCTCGACCGGCGCGAAAACACTTTCTGCGTCCCGATGCATTGCGGCTCGAGCATGCTCGCGGGATTGACGGCCTCGTATGCTTTGACTTTTTTCCTAAATCAAAGCGCGCCGAGTGGGTCGCAGCTCGTCAGCGCCGGCTTGCTCGTCATCGCGCTGGCGCTGCTCTCGCCGCTGCACCACTTCGAGCTTTATCTCGGCAAACTCAGGTATGCGCTGGCAGGAATGCTTCCGAGTTTTCTCAATGGCTCCCGAAACGGACAACCGCTTGCTGACATCAAACTGGAACCCACCGTGGCCGATGTTGGTTTCGGCAGCCAGATGGCTGCAGGCGCCGACGAGTTCAAGAAGATCCGACAAATCATTTTGTTTGTGTGCAGCGGCAACACCTGTCGTTCGCCGATGGCCGCGGCGATCGGCAATGCCGAGATCGCCACGCGCTTTAGCTTGCCGTTTGAGAATCTTGATCGAGCCGGCACGCTGGCCCTCAGCGCCGGCATTTCGGTGCGGACGGGCGCCCCGATGACGCTCGAAGCGCAACAGGCCCTGCACTCACTCGACATTCCCGCCGTTCCTCACAGCGCGCGGAATTTGACCGCTGAATTGGCCCATCAGGTTGAGAAGATTTTTTGTATGACTCAAGCGCACCGGAATGCGGTGATCGAAATTGCGCCCGCGGCGGCCGAGAAAACCCTGTGCCTGGATCCGGACGGCGACGTCGAAGATCCAATGGGCAGCGAACTCGCGAACTATGTCAACTGCGCTCGTCGCATTCACAGCCTGGTCCGTTTGCGATTTGATGAGATCGGCCTGCAGGGTCATCTGCAAAGTTAGAACAAGGAAAGGCCGGCATGCCTTTGCGATTCCATTGGAGCTTGTCGCAGGTTGGCGACAAACTCCGCAGAACCAAAGCCACCACGGAAATGTCCGGACTGCTGAGTCTGGAACGCCAGGTTGAATTCTGTCGCCGCGCCGAAGAATGCGGGATCGATTCACTGCTGATGGCCTTCGGTTTTACCCGGCCTGAGCCGATGACGCTCTCCGCGGCCCTCGGCATGAAGACCCAACGGATCAAGTTCATGGTGGCCGCTCGGCCCGGGGTTTTGTCGCCGACGCTGTTCGTTCAGCAGGTCAATACGGTGTCCGCCTTAACCGGCGGCCGCATCTGCGTCAACATCGTGACCGGCCACACGCCGCAAGAGCTCGGCTACTACGGCGATTTTCTCAATCACGAAGAGAGATACGAGCGCACGGATGAATTCCTGAGCGTGTGTCGCGCGCTGTGGAGCCGGAACGGCGAAGTTAATTTTGCCGGCAAGTACTACAAGATCGAGAGCGGCCGATTGAACACGCCGTTTGTGTCGCCGGACCGCCACGCGCCGGAGATTTTTCTGGGCGGCAACTCAGAGCTGGCCGAGCATCTCGCCATGAAGCATGCCGACTGTCTCTGGCGCTTTGCCGACACGCCGGAGAACTTGCGGCCGCACGTGGCGCCGCTAATCGAAAAAGGAATTGAGGTCGGGCTGCTCGTTTCGATTCTGGCCCGACCAACCCGCGAGCAAGCGCTGTTCGATGCTGACGCCATGATCGAAGTCTTGCGCAGCCAATCACCCAAAGCGGGAAAAGACTTTGCTGAAAAGACAGACTCGGTCGCTTTCAAATCGACGCTGGCGCTGGCGGAAGAGAACGAGTCGGATTGGCTGACGCCGTATCTTTGGACCGGCGCGATTCCTTACCTGGGCGCGCCGGCCATCGCGCTGGTGGGCGGCCCGGCGGAGATCACGAACGCGATCATGGAATACCAGAGTGTCGGCATTTCGCAATTTCTTTTCATGGGCTGGCCGGACCTCGAGGAGATGACTTTTTTCGGCCGGGAGATTTTGCCGTTGATTAGAAGCGAAGAAGTTCGGGCAGTAACCCGACCCGGGGTCCCCAGACCGGCAGCCCGGCTGGGGTGGGGGCGGTGAGGGAGGGCGCAAAAGACAATTCGGCAGCCGCGTGACAAAACCAAAATGCTTCAGCCTTTTCCCACACGCTCCAAAGCGATCACCGCGCTCGGCCTCAGGCGCGCGCAACGCCATCCGCGCAAGTCTACGCGCGCCGAAGCCTGGCCCACGCTAGCTGAATGGACCGCGCGGCAGGAAACGCGGGCAGCGTTGAGCTTTCGCCGCTTGGGAATCGAGCCGAAAAGATTTGCCAAAAACGGCGTGCGACTCTCGCAAGCCCTGGACATTCTGGGGCCGGATTTGTTCGCTGAGTTTGCCGCGGTCAGGGCGCCGGGCCGAGTGATCTGGTGCAACTTTGATCTGGCGAGAGAGCTCGGCTTTGACGTGCCGCGATCGAACGAGCTGACCGCGCAACTCCACGAACAGCTAATCGCCGCCCTCTCTTTCCGCGCCGTGCAGCCCAGAGACGACATTCGCGGGCAAGAAACCATCACGATGTATGCCGACCGATATGGCGGCGAAGGCGTTCGTCCGGCATTGGGCGCCGGGCGCGCCGGCTTTCTGCTTTATGGAAATCTTTACGTTAAGGGCGTTGGGTTCACGCCGCTTTTCAAGCATGACGATCCGGATGATTTTGTTCATTCGCATGGCGCGGTTCATCTGGACGATTGCCTGTCCGAGGCGCTGTTCGCAGAGGTGAACGAAAATTTGTTCACGTCGGGTTCGTCGCGCGTGGTCGCGATCATCGATCAGGGACTGCACGTAACCACTCCCAAGGGACAGCGAATACCAATCGCGCTGGCGGTGCGCGCCGGCGCGCAGCTCCGTCCGGCGCATCTGATGTCCAGGTATACGCCCGGGCGTTCGCTGCTGGAAAAATTTGTGCGCATGACCCGAGCCACCGGACAGTTGGTAACGCGTCGCGACCAGCGGACCGGCGCTGAGCTGCCGGATGTTCGCGCGACGATGTTACGGGTCATTGATGATCATGCGCGGATCGCGGCCGAGAGTTTTCGCTGGCGCACAATCCACGGCGCGCTCAGTTCATCGAACATCGAGATGAGCGGCGCGATGCTCGACCTGCCCACGCAATCGTCGCAACCGCGCACCGCGCCGATCCGTTCGCTCGATCACATCGAGTTAGCTTTTGGCGCCGAGCACATCGAGCGCGGCGCGCAGTTGGTTCCGGTTTATCGAAGACTAATGCGGAACACTCCGCGATTGAAACGCGATCTCTTTCGCGTGAAATGGCTCGACATCCCGAAAGAGATGAACCGAGCCTATGACAAGCATCTGCAAGTGATGCTGCTGTGCGCCGCGGGCCTGAAGATACAAGTCGCCCAGCGCTTCCAATCTGAACGGGCTGAACTGGCGCGACGCTTCGCGGAGCTGATCCTGAAGATGGCGGCGTTAAAGAATCCGGGGCCCGTGATCGTAGCCAAGTCCGTGGTCGAGCGCGTTTCCGTGCTGGATGTATTTGGCCTGCTCGGAAAATTTCCGTCGAAGTATTTCGCCGCTCCGCGCGCCCGCCACGCGAAGAACATTCGCGCGTGTTTGCGGCCCGTCTTCAGCGGCAACAAATCTCACGTCGCTAAGAAGCGAGCGAGCGTCAAAATATTCATCGGAGAATTTGCGGGTCTCTTTGACGAGTTAATGCACGCGTGCGCGGATTATGCCGAAGATTACTATGGCGATCTGACGAGCATGCGCGCTTCGATCACTGCGAGAGCTGCTTTCGAGAACCAGCCGCTCGATCGACTCTATTACAAGACGCTTTACGAGGAACTCGACCAGGCGATTGCCGTCTACAGATCGACAAGCGATACGGTGGTGGTTCACGAAGCCATCGACGGCCGGGTCCAGGCTTCGCTGCGCCGCGTTGACGGATTGTTGGCCCAGGGAAATGAGCGTCGCCTGAGTGGCGGCGGAATCGAGATGGAGATCAGGATCATCGACGGAGTCCGTTATGGGGTGCGAGCCTGGAACGATGACAGTCAGACTCGCCGTCTGCATGTCAGCATTCCGGTAGAAGCAAAGTCCGATCGATATCGGCACTCCGTTCCGTACTTGTGTGCGCTGACAAGAAGAGAGATTGGCTCGCTCCGTTATCGCTTCACGACTGACGGATGGAAAACGAACGGCGAGGCGCGAGCGCGTCTGGCGCGGGATGAAGAGAATCGTCCGATGATCGAGTTTGATGACTTGAGCATGTTTCCCGTCGTGGGGCGGCTGGAGGGTTATTTCTATTTTCGCGGCGCGGGCCGGCGCTCGCGAAGCGCGCGTGGAAAAATTCGCGGCTATGCTTTCGCGATTCCCGACAAACACGAACTGCTCTGGATGGTTTAGAGAAACTTTAGCGATGGCTTTGAGATTTCATTGGCGATTACCGTTTGGCGGAGAGACTTCCGGCTGGGCCAGGGCCGCGCAGGAGGATCTGTCGGCAATCGGCTTGCCCGATCTCGAAGCGCAAATTCATTTTTGCCGTCAGGCGGAACAATCGGGCATCGATTCGCTTTTGACTGATTTTGGATTCGCCAAGCCGGATCCAATTCTGCTGTCGGCGGCGCTGGGAATGGCCACGGAAAAGATCAACTTCATCGTGGCTTATCGCTCGGGGTTGTTATCGCCGGCAAGCTTCGTCCAGCAACTCAACACTTTGTCCGCGTTGATTGGCGGCCGCTTCTCTTTGAACATCGTCGCCGGGTATTCACCGCAAGAGCAACGATCGTACGGCGATTTTCTCTCGCACGATGAAAGATACGAACGCACGGACGAATTCCTGTCGATCTGCCACGCCTTCTGGAAACGCAATGGCGCAGTGAACTTTGACGGCAAGTACTATCGAATCGAAAATGGAAAGTTGACCACGCCCTTTATCTCGGCTAATCGCGCGTCTCCGGAAATTTTCATTGCCGGCAGTTCGCCGCCGGCGCAAAAGCTGGCACTGCGACAGGGAACCTGCTGGATGCGCCTGGCTGATGTCCCGGAACGCATACGGCCGGATGCCCTGCGCATCTCTCAGCAAGGCATCGACGTTGGATTGCGTCTGTCGGTGATTGCGCGATCGACGCGATCGGAAGCGCGAGACTCGGCCGCAGCGTTGCTCGCGGATTTGGACACGAAGGAAAAAGAGAAAGAGTTTGTCAGCAGCACCGACTCGAGTTCCATCAAGGCCACTTACGCGCTGGCCGCGGATGAGTGGCCGACTCAAACTTTCTGGACGGGCGCGGTTCGTTACATTGGCCCGACGGCGATCGCTTTGGTCGGCACGCCCGAAGAAATTGCCGACGCTTTCATGGAATACAGAGACGCGGGCGTTTCGCAATTCATTCTTTCGGGTTGGCCCAAGCTGGACGAGATGGTTCGCTTTGGCCGCGACGTGCTGCCGCTGATCAGAGAAAAGGAGACGGCAAGCAAAAATTTGTCGCACGGCGCCTCAAAAGGCTAACAGTCTTGACGGTGATATCGGTCAATCGATTAGGCACGTCCCATGAAGCTAATCGTGTCTCAATTGGCAGCTTTGAGGAGCTACGTTAGCAGAGAATTCTACTATGTGATGACGGATCTCATGACCTATTACAATTGGAGGCAGATTGAGACAAGCAGATTGTGGAACGGTCTGGAAACCATAGGAGCTACGCTGCTGAATGAGTTCGGAGAGCTACCAGAAACCATATTGTTTTGGGAGGGTTATGAATTCTTGGCAGCCCATGAGGCAGATATCTGTCGTTTGGAATGTCATAAATTCATCCTAGCGGACGATCTGCATTGGTGGAACGAGGAGATGAGACGAAACAAATTACTCGGCTTCGCTTTATGCGAGAGGATTCTCTCGACTTATGCTTATGTTTGGCATGACTCTTACCCTGAACTCTCAGGCGTTAAGAAGGTGGTCTGGATCCCGCACTCAGCCTCTCCGGATTTTATGCTTCCATATAATCATCATCCTGAAAACTCGATTGTTCTTAGCGGAGCCCTGAGTCGTCATTACCCCTTGCGCCGGCAGATGAAGATGCTGCATGCGCAGGGCGCGTACGCAATCACCTACCTTCCCCATCCGGGATATCACTGCCGATATGATTACGAAAGCAATGAAGATATAGGCCGAGCCTATGCCGAAACAATTAACCGGCATCGAGCAGGTTTTACCGATAGCCTAATATACCGATATGTGGTTGCTAAGTATTTTGAAATCCCGGCCACGGGAGCACTCCTGCTTGCTGATGCTGCTGTCAGTGGGCCTCTGAAGGAACTCGGTTTCATAGAGAATGAGCATTACCTTCCCGTATCCAAAGAGAATTTGGAAGAGAGAATCCAATATGTTCTTGACGAAGGCAATCACGAAGAATTAGACGAGATCAGAAAGAAAGGGCATGAGCTGGTTTGGGAGCGGCACAAGACCGGGGACCGAGCAAGACAAATAGATGAGCTGTGTACTAATTGATGATGAGTCAGTTCACTGAATAGAATGAGTTACTTGCTTGCAATCAAAAAACGCCCCGAACTGGTTGAGCGTTCCTGACTGAGGGATAGCATGTCGTTCATAACCAGCAATGATGGACAGTTCGCGTACTTCGATACGCAACTGCGAAGTCCGAACTGGAAAGGGAAAAGCGTGCTGGATTTTGGCGGGAATATCGGAAACGTTCTGCACCATCCCAGGTCGACGATCGATCAAGACAAGTACTGGTGCATCGACGTCTCTGTGCATGCAATAGTAGCCGGAAAACGGGCGGCTCCCGAAGCGAACTTCATCTTCTACGATCGCTATAACTTTGAATATAACCCTGTCGGCAGACCCGACCTGGCGATTCCAGTTAACGGAAACAAGTTCGACCTCGTACTCGCGCTGTCCGTTTTTACGCATATGCCCAGGCCTGAAATGATCGAACTGGTAAGCGGTCTCGAGAAGGTTCTAAGCGATGAGGGCCGGCTGGCTTTTACTTTTTTCGATCCGCATTACGTCCCGCCTGACTCAGATGTTTGTAATCTGAAGTACTACTTCAAACGGAGATGGCCTGGGCTTCCGGAAGCGGAGATCGATGCTCGGCTCGAGAGTGCTCGCCGAGCAAGTTGGTGTACGTTGGCGAACGGCGAGCTTGAGGTTGAAGATGAGGGGCTCGATAAACTCCGCGGATATTCAGAAAAAGGCTATCTGGGTTTTTACACTCCGGATTATTTTCAGAGCCTCTTTCCCCGCGGCGAGATTTGGCCGCCCGTGGAACCCTTTCCCCGGCAGCATTGTTGTGTCATCACTAAGGGAAAATTAGATGGATAGCAGTCTTTCAGCAGAGCAGATCAAAAAGTACGAGCGAGACGGCTTTGTGCATCCGCTGCGCATCATGTCGGCAGACGAGGCGCGAAAGTTTCGCGCGGGATTTGAAGAGTTCGAGGCTCTGCTCGGGCGTAAATTGGAATACGCGGCGATGACGCATCTTTTTTTTCGTTGGGCCTTCGATCTGTCGTCGCAACGAAAAATTTTGAACGCGGTGCAAGCGATATTGGGCTCGGATGTGCTGGTTCAGGCGACCTTGATCTTATGCAAGCATCCCGCTGACCCTTCGTTTGTCAGTTGGCACCAGGATTACAAATACACGAGCCAGGAAACGGCGCCGACGGTCAGCGCGTGGGTGGCCATCAGCGACAGCACGCGCCAGAGCGGCTGCATGCGCGCGATCCCCGGATCGCATCGTGACGGAATTCGGCCGCACAAAGACACTGTGATCGAGAACAACATTCTGACGTACAGCCTCGAGGCGGACGAGTCCCGCGCCGCGGACATCGAGCTAAAGGCCGGCGAAATGTCTCTGCATCAAGCCAACATCGTTCATGGATCGCTGCCGAACCACTCAGACGACAAACGCATCGGATTCATCATTCGATTTGTTACCCCGCAATTTCAGAAAACAATTAATCCGGTGGTTCGTGTGCGCGGGCGTGACGCGTGCGAACATCTGACGCTCTGGCCCAACACGCCAACAGACGACATGAAACAAACCATCGGCGCGTGGCAGGAATTTGTGCGCGAACGAAATCTCTTGAGATAGCCGTGTCAGAAGCCCGACCAACCGGGTTCCCCAGGCGGGCAGCCCGACTGGGGTGGTCGATAGCGCGGGCCCGGATCAATAGGCGGAAGCACTCCAGTGAAGGTTGATTGCTCAGATGAAGCTTGACGATTTCTTTCCCTACCAGGTTTGCATCAACCTGGACAAGCGGACAGATCGCTGGCGGCAGATGCAAGCCAAATTTGCCGAACACGATCTCAAGCGCGTAGTTCGCTTTCCCGCGGCGGACGGCAAGAGCCTGGCGATCCCAAGTTTTTGGGACGACTTTCCCGGCGCGTATGGCTGTCTGCGCAGTCATCTGGCCGTGGTTGAGCAAGCTCGCGCCGAAGCGCGGCAGAGCGTGCTGATTTTTGAAGACGACGCCGTGCTGGCTCCGGAGTTCAACGCCAGGTTTGCCGCTTGCAGCAATCAACTGCCGGATGACTGGGACATGGTTTTTTTCGGCGCCATTCATCAGGAACCGCCGCGGAGAATCTCGGACAACGTCATGCGGGTCACGCATTCGCTTTCCACGTACGCTTATGCGCTCAAGCAAACCATCTTCGATCGTTACATCGATTTGAATCGCCAGGCGCTGACCGTCCTGGACGAAAACACGCGCGCGCTGCAACGCGAATTCAACTGCTATTGCTTCATGCCGCATCTGGCCTGGGTCGAAGAAGATTTCTCAGACGTGCGAGAGGAAACGATGAACCTCTGGTGGCTGAAGGAATCGCTGGTGCTCTGGGGACCGGAGATGGATGAGATTCTGAAGCACACGGTACTGATCATTTCGCAACGTGGCGGCAATAACGCCGCGCGACGGAATCTGAGTTTTCTGGTCGATTACTATGCGCGGAAACTGCCGGCGGTTGCTTTGCTGGTGGTCGAGCAGGGCGACGCGCCGCGAGTCGATCCAAAGACTTTGTCGCCCCAATGCCGTTACCGGTTTCTGACTGCTCCGGCTGGAGCCGGCGGCAGTCGTGGCTTCAATCTGGGTGTCGAGATGTTCGGCGCCAGCAAGGAATTTTTCATCTTTACGGATGGCGACATATTTCTGACTCGCGAAGATATCAAGGCAAACCTGTTGAAATGCCGCGAGCACGATTTTGCCAGCGCGTTCCGCGCGATTTGCGAACTTGATGAAGAAGATACCTTGAGAGTCCTGGGCAACGACGACCGCTGGAACTACAACGGGAAATACGAACCGCGTCGGAAGAAAAATATCTGCGATTCTTCCTGCATCATTACGAAGAGAGGCGTGCGCGCGCTGGGCGGTTGGCAGGAAACGAATGGCCGAAAAGGGAGCGACATATCGACGAGAGTCGAACAATCTCTGAAAGTGTTTGACTCGCCCAGCGTGGCCCGGCGTCTCTTTCATGGCTGAAAATTGATGTGGTCAATCGGAATTTACACTGGCGAATCGCCGCTGCATCTGCGCCCGGCGGCGGGCGTCGTTAATCCGATTCTGACAAGCGCGAGCGTGCATGACGTGCCTGCCGGCTTCGTCGCCGATCCATTCATGGTGCGGCACGTCGGCGCCTGGTACATGTTCTTTGAAGTTCTTAATCAGGAAACTGACAGGGGCGAGATTGGTCTGGCGACCAGCAGCGACGGATTTAATTGGACGTACCGGCAGATCGTTCTCGCGGAGCCGTTTCACCTTTCGTATCCATACGTCTTTGAATGGCAGGGTGAGTGCTACATGCTCCCCGAAACTTTGGCGGCGCAGTCCGTTCGCTTGTACCGCGCGGAAACTTTTCCGACGCGCTGGTCGTGTGTTGGGTCGCTGGTCGAAGGAAGCTGCGCCGATCCTTCAATCCTTCGCTGCGACGATAAGTGGTGGATGTTTGCCTGCGCGACCCCTTATTCACACGACACGCTGCGGCTTTATTTCGCGGATGAACTCTTTGGGCCGTGGCGAGAACATCCGGCGAATCCGATCGTGAGCGGGAACCTTCACAACGCCCGACCGGCTGGAAGAGTTCTGACGTTTGAGGGAAAAATTATTCGGTTTTCGCAGGACTGCGTTCCGGCCTATGGGACGCAGGTACGAGCATTCGAGATTCAACACCTAACCACCCGAAGCTATGTCGAGGAAGAGGTTCGATGCAGTCCGGTTTTGACGGCGAGCGGTGATGGATGGAATGCCGCCGGCATGCACCACGTTGATGCTCACCTTTGCGAAGACGGTTCATGGATCGCCTGTGTCGATGGCCGGGCAGTGATTTAGTAGTCCGGAGATTCTGGTCATGTTCCGGTTGTTTGATTTCCTCTGCGCTAACTCCGCGTTCTCTGCGTCTCAGCGGTGAATCTTAGGTGCGAAAAGCTCACCGCAGAGACGCAGAGGCCGCAAAGACTGCGCAGAGAAGCTGAAGTTAAAACACTATCGAGATTCTGAAGTAGCTTACATGCAAGCGCGCGCATCATTCGAGTCTGAGACTTTGGCTCTTCAGGTGTTCACCGATTTGTCTAAAATCGCGGGCCTGACGGAGGAATGGGAGGCGTTGCTAACCCGCTCAAGTTGCAATCGCGCCTTCAGTTCGGCGCATTGGTTCATCGCGACGTGTGTTGCTAATCCATCATTCCAGCCTTACGTGATCATCGCGCGCAGGGGTGCAGAGCTGGCAGGGCTCTTGCCGCTCGTGCTGACCGACGAAGGACGCGTGGCGACGTTCCCCAGCTACCTGACGGATTACAGTGACGCGATCGTGGCGCGTGATGACTTCACCGTAGTCGCGGGCCTTCTGGATCACGCGCGCGCGGCACCGGATGGCTATCGACGTCTGGTGCTCCGGCACATTCGGCGCGACTCGAATTGTGTCCGCGCGATTCAGATGCAGAAAAGTGGAAGCGAGGACGACAACGCGTTTCGCGAGATGGTGGGCTGCCATTACCTGCGCCTCCCGGCGACGTATGACGATTTTCTGAGAACGAAGGACAGCAGATTTCGCAAGCGCCTCAAGCGGCTTCAAGCTCTCGCCGGCCAAAGCAATTTCGTAGTGAGCGAACTCGTGCCCGACAACTTTCCGCCTAACAAATTGCCGGACGTTTTCCTTTCGCTGCACCTGGCGCGGCAAAGAGCCAGGTCATGCTTCGAGTCCGCGGCGGCGCAGACATTCGCTCAGGAGGTCATTTCAGATCTCTTTGAGAAAGGGATCGTTCGCGCCTGCGCTTTGATGAAAGACGAGCGGGTTGTCGCAATCGATCTCTACACGATGGGAGACCAGAGTCTGGGAGCATGGAACGGCGGCTTTCTCGCTGAGGCGGAGCATTGCTCGCCCGGAAAACTTCTGATCGATGCCGGCATCAAGCTGGCCTGCGCGCTCGGGTTGGATGAATATGATTTCATGCGCGGAACCGAGGGCTATAAGAATAGCTGGGCCAACGGCACGCGTTCCGTGGGCAGCATCGAACTGAGCGTCGCCGGAGAATCTTCTTTCGTCCACTCGTCCTGACATGCGCGTTCTGCTTTCATCGACTCATCGTTATCCGGCCTTTGGCGAAATCGGAATCGGGCCGCATCCCAAACCATTCCCTTCCGGGTCCAGCTTCTACATTCACGATCTGCTGGCCCAGGGCCTTGGGGAATTGGGCCACGAAGTCTTCTACCTCTTGAGAAACGGAGCGGACGACCCTCTGCCCGCCGGAGTGACGCTGGTTTCCGAGCCCGTGGCTGACGCGGACATCCTGCACACGATAACTTTTCGCGACGAAGATTTGATCGAGACGAGACAGTCGCGCCGCGAGCCTTGGGTGACGACGTGCCATCTCGATCTGAAAGCGCGGGGGATGGAGCGCAGGCCGACGACCGACAACTGGATTTTTGTTTCGCGCACGCTGGCCCGATCGCACGACAGCGATCGCTACGTGCTGAACGGCATCGATCCGTCGCGGTACATCTATTCTGAGACGAAGCAAGACTATTTTCTTTTCATGTCCACGATGGATTGGGGAGCTGAGAAAGGTTTGGATGAAGTGATTTCGCTCTCAGCGGAGATAGGATTCAAGCTGGTGATTGCCGGGACGGGCAAAGACTACGAGAACATCAATCGCGTCGCCGAGATGTGCCGCCAGGTCGGGGCCGAATACGTCGGCGACGTGAAGGGAAAGCGCAAAGCCGAACTGCTCGCCGGCGCGAAGGCCTTTCTGTTCCCCACCAAAGTCGTCGAAGCTTTCGGACTCGGCATGGTCGAAGCCCTGATGTCCGGCACGCCGGTGATTTGCAGCGACCGCGGCGCTTGTCCGGAAATCATTTCTCGGGACGTCGGATTTGTTTGTCGCAACCGCGACGAACTCGTGGCGGCGGTGAACCAAATTTCTGAAATTCCGCCGCGCGCGTGCCGCGACAAAGCCATGCGAGACTTCCATTACCTGCGCATGGCCGCGGACTACGTCGTCGAATACCAAAATGAGATCGCCCGCAGTGGCAACTGACAGACGCGACCGCAACAAGATCATTCAGGGCTTGTGGATTGGCCCGGAGCTTTCCGTGATGGAGCAGTTGTCGGTTGCTTCGTTCCTCCGAAACGGGCATGAATATCATCTCTACGTTTATGGCGAAATGAAAAACGTTCCCGACGGATGTGTGATCAGGGACGCGAATGAAATTTTGCCGTCGACCAGGATCTTTCAATACCAGCGATACCCTTCGTACGCGGGCTTCGCAAACTTTTTTCGCTACAAGCTTCTGCTGGATCGCGGCGGCTGGTGGGCCGACACCGATACGATTTGCCTGAAGCCGTTTGATTTTTCTGAAGAGTACGTTTTCTCCAGCGAGATTAGTAACGGGCTTGAGGTTATCAATAGCGGCATTCTTAAAGCTCCCGTTGGCAGTGAAGTGATGGCTTATGCGTGGGCTATTTGCCAGAGCAAGCAGCCGGAGAATTTGGTTTGGGGCGAAACCGGGCCGCGACTGATGGCCGAAGCTGTCAGAAAGTTTTCGTTGGAGAAGTATCAGCAGCCGCACCAGGTTTTTTGTCCCATCAGCTATGCCGATTGGCGCAAAGTGCTGGAACCTGACTCGCACGTGTCCATGAACGACTCAACCTGCGCTATTCATCTCTGGAACGAGATGTGGCGCGACGCCGGCCAGGACAAAAACGCCGCCTACGATCCCGAATGTCTTTATGAGCGGTTGAAGAAAAGATACTTCGGGGCGTCGCAGGGCGACGAATGAATTTAGCCCGGCCTTTCAAGGCCGGGATCAGTCGGCAATCACAACCCTTCGTCGCGTCAGCTACGATTGATATCTTCAGTCGTCGCTGACGCGACGGAATATTGTTTTGGGGATCGGTAACCGTGGCTTGAAAGCCACGGCTAAAGTCATGCCGACGCTACGCGTCGAAGAACGAAGGCGAGCGGGGCCGTAGCCCGACCGTGACGCAGTAGGCAGGAAAAGCGAGGCGGTAGCCGACCGTGAGGCTCCCTAGACTTCGCACTCCAGACTCGGTAGTGGCCCATCATATGTCACTACCCCAGACTCCAGACTCTAGACTTTGCGCTTCGCAACGTGATACAAGGCGCGCCTCAGGCGACGATCCCCGAGCGAGTCTAGTTACCGCTAGAGAGAGTCCGCGAGCGGACGTCTGAAAATAGCCCAGCGATTCATCGCTGGGATCGAGTTAATAAATCATGAGTCGAGTCCGCGAAGCGGACGACTGAAAAGGAGTCTCCCATGTCGCACTCTTATGTCAGCAACCTCATGCATTGCACCTTCAGCACAAAAGAGCGGTATCCGTTCATCGATTCAGAGTTGGAGTTACGGCTCTGGCCTTACATTGGAGGCATCGCGAGAGAGAACCGAATGAAAGCCCTCGCGATCGGTGGCACGCGCGATCACCTTCACGCGTTGTTGTCGCTGCCCGGCACAATGAGTTTTGCCAAGGCGGTTCAGCTTATAAAGGGCGGGTCTTCGAAGTGGGTCCATGACACATATTCCCGCTACAAGAAGTTCGAGTGGCAAGAAGGATACGGCGCGTTTAGTGTGAGTGCCTCGCAAGCGCGAAAGACCATTGCCTACATTCAATCTCAGAAGGAACATCATCGGAAGAGAACCTTTCAAGAAGAGTTCCTCGATCTTCTGGACAAGCACGGTGTCGAATACGATTCGCGTTATGTCTTTCGTTAGATTTCAGCCGTCCGCTTCACGGACTGCGGATTTGTTTTCGGATGTGATCCCACCGATGAATCGGTGGGCTTTGACCGGGGTCCCCGCGCGGGCATCCCGCGTGGGGTGGGCGACAATCGTCCGCTCTGCGGACTTAATACTCTTGATTATAGAGTCCGGGAACCGGACGAAGCGAAAATAGCCCGGCGATTCATCGCTGGGATTGAGTTGGGAGTGACGCAAACAAGTCCGCGAAGCGGACGATCGGAAGTAGCCCAGCACTTTAGTGCTGGGTGAACGACGATAAAATGGATGCCCAGTCCGTGAAACGGACGGATGAAGTTACGGAATTGGGAGCGGTAGCGACCGGATGCGAGTAATCAAGTTACGGGTTTGAAGTTCCGACATTCTTCTCAAGTTGAATCTAGCATCCCCTCGCTACCGCTCGGGGTTCTGTACCCAGCCGTCCGCTTCACGGACTGCGGATTTGTTTTCGGATGTGATCCCACCGATGAATCGGTGGGCTATTATCAATCGTCCGCTGCGCGGACTTGGGTGCGGCAATTTCCTCGACACGCCTACGCAAACCGTGATACAAGGCGCGCCTCAGGCGAAGACGCGTCTAGCAAGTTCAGAGACACTCTACTCAAGGAGCACAACATGTACCGACGTGCAACACGGCGAGTTAAGCGAAGTCTGGCGATTTGTTTTTGTATGTTCGTTCTGGTGCTGGCGGGAGATTCTCTAAATCAAGCAGGGGCCGGCGCTGGTCATTCGACACCTGCAGTAAGCGCGGGCGAATGGAGCAACACGATCGCACTGGCTACATTGGGTGGTCGTCTCTACACCATTGAGAAAAGCGGCGCCCTCTACCGTACCGATCTGACTACCGGTCGATGGGTCCAATTGGGTAGGGCGGAATTTGCCAAGACCGCATTCTTGTTTGCCGACAGCCAGAGTCTCTACACGATTGAGACTGACGGCACGCTCTATCGCGTCAATCCGGCGAACGGCGCCTGGAGTCGCTTTGGCCAGGGCGGCGATTGGAAGGATACGGTTGCTCTGGTTACCCTGAACAATAATCTTTACAGCATTGAAAGAAGCGGCGCTCTGTACCGGACCGATCTGACGAGCGGGCGCTGGGTCCAGTTGGGAAAGGCGGAATTTGCCAATAGCGCGTTCTTGTTTTCCGACAACCAGAATCTTTACACGATCGAGACTGATGGCTCTCTCTATCGCGTCAGTCCGGCGAATGGAGCATGGAATCGCATGGGCCAGGCCGGCGAGTGGAAAAATACGATTGCCGGCGTCACCTTGACCGGACTCATCTACACAGTGGAACAGAGTGGCGCTTTGTACGAGACAAATCCGGCAACCGGCGTCTGGAGACAGATCGGCAAGGCAGAATTTGGCAAAACACAATTCATGTTTGGCGCCGCGGGCTGGCTCTACTCGATTGAAGACGGCGACCTTTACCGCATCAACCCGAGCAACGGCAGTTGGGTAGCGGTCGGCAAGTGAAACCTCGCGAAGGATACAGAACCGGGAGCGATAGCGACCGGATCCTGACATTCAACTAGCGAGTTATTGACGTTGTGACTTTTCGTGCTTTGCAGGTTGAGCTTAGCATCCGGTCGCTACCCCGACGCATCGGGGTTCTGTAACAAGTTTCTCGACGCGCCCACGCAAACCGTGATACAACGCGCGCCTCAGGCGACGATTCCCGAGCGAGACTCCGAGAGTCATCACTCATAACGCGTAACTCTAATCACAGGAGTGAAAATGTCTAAACCTCAGAGCGATCTTATCCAATCTTGTTTTCACACCGAAGTCAGTCGGCGTGATTTCTTCGATCGCCTGGTGAAGTTCGGCATCACCGGCGCCATAGCCACATTCATTCCCACCACCGTCTTTTCACGAGCGCTCGCGCCTCCGCCTCCTAAGCAGGACAATTGGCGACGCTGCAACAAGTGCCTGGCGATGTTCTACAACGGCTATCGGGACAAAGGCCGCTGTCCAAAAGGTGGCGCCCATATGAAGCGGGCCGAGGACGTCTCAAACTTCAAACTCACTTACGACTCAGCGGGGCCAGGGCAGCGCGATTGGCGCTTCTGCAATAAGTGCCACGCGTTATTCTTCGACGGATATCCGAACAAGGGCGTTTGCCCTGCCGGCGGCGGCCATTTCGCGCAGGGCTTTAACTTCACGCTCTTGCACGACACGAACGTCCCTGGGCAGCGTGACTGGCGCTTCTGCAATAAGTGCGAAGTAATGTTCTACAACGGTTGGGATGAAAAGGGAGTTTGCGCGGCCCGCGGCGTTCATGTCGCAGCGGGCTACAATTTCGTCCTGGATAATACTGTACCTTTTGACTGAGGCAAGATCTACGTGCCGTATTTGAAAGACGAATATCAGAAGCGGGTCGCTTTGCTCGATTGCATGATCGACGAAGTCGGTGAAGACGAGTCGCATCCACTCGCCTCATTCATGGAGGTCGTGGGCATCCTGATCGAGATGAGTCCGCAAAGCGGACGATCGGAAGTAGCCCAGCACTTCAGTGCTGGGATTCAGTTCGCAATTAGGTGATGAGCCCGTAAAACGGGCGACTGAGGGTCCAACGGTTCAGCCGTCCGCTTCACGGACTACGTGTCGACATTCACGTCTGATCCCACCGATGAATCGGTGGGCTATTATCAGTCGTCCGCTTTGCGGACTTGGCTTTTCTTCCCCTCCCGTTGGGAGGGGACTGAGGGGAGGGTTTACAGCGCCACCCAAACGAATGATTTTGGAGTGCGGCGACTTGTCGCCGCTTTTCTACCTGGTGACGATTGACGAACCGACGCTGCGACAAGTCGCAGCTTAACAAAGCGCTGACAAGTCACTCCAAATTTTCTCGACACGCCGCGGCAAACCGTGATACAAGGCGCGCCTCAGGCGACGATTCCCGAGCGAGTCGCGAGACTCAAGACTTCAGCCTCCCGACTCCAGATTATTTTTGAGAAGGACGCGAAAACTCGTGATTAGGACATGGTTAACCCTGAATGATCTTCGTGCAAGCCTAACGAACGAGCAGCGCGAGGTTCTGAACACAATCTGGCTATACGAAATTGAGCGTGACCGCCCAATACCTGCGATTGCACTTTGCGACAGTACGTTCTTGGACGAGGCTAAGCTTCGTGCGGTTTTGGAGCCTCTTGGAGGTGATGTCGCATACGCGGTCGGACAAGACTATGCCATGCGACGGTATCATCTGACTTTCTTGGGATACCTTCTTGCGGAGCGAGGTGAAGAGTTGGAGGACCTGTTGGCAAGATACCTCGTTTATGTAAGGGATAAGTTGAGGTTGGATCCGGAGATAGAAAAGATCAATATTCCAGCGGCGATGAAGGCTTCCAGTTTTTCTGAAAACCAGGCGTCTTTCTTTTCCCACATGTTCTTCAGAACTCCCTTTCATGGTGGTGGCAGCCGCACCGAAACAAACCTACCGCCTCACATCGATCAGTGGTATGCGGCATCGGATCTTCACCAATACGTCAGAGATCGCGCGGTTGAGAACTATGATGCCGGGACTCCCATCGATGGCGGAAGGCAGATGTACGTCAGATTGGCTTCCGGGAACCCGGAAGAAATATTTGGCCAAACGCGGTCTTCCCGAGATAAGGATGAAACTGTCGCCGAGGTGGTCGAACAACCAGCGGACGCGATTGACGAAGAATCAAACGCTAATCGGTTGCACGATAAAGTAAAGAGTCTAATTCAGAATTCAGAGCAGCTAGATGAAGCCAAAGCTCGAATCATCGTCGAATCGGCGGATGATGCGATCAAGGAATTCGGTAGCACTAATCAAGAGAAGAAGGTTGAATTACGAAAATGGAAAGCCCAAGCCGAACTCGTTTTGCCACCGGGCACGATTGAGGAACTAAGGAAAAGAGCAGAAGGCGAACTATTAAAGAAGGCATACCCTCGAAATGTAATACTCCGGAACATCCTACTTACGATTGTTATTCTGGCGGTTATTATTGGAGGCGCGCTTGCTCTAAGGCAGGCGTTGTCAGGTTCCAGCGAGGTAAGACCCACACCCAGCCTCGTCCAGGAGCCCGTTGTTAAGTTTGTTCCTCTTGATGACAAGGAAGCGTTAATCAGAAGCTTTAAAGTAAAGGGAAGGGGAGATCCTGTCAGGCTCAGTTTTCTTTCAAAGAACCTTGATCTTGCTTTTGATTTCACTGCACCGCTCGATACAAAATGCGACTCATTGTTGCTCCAGATTCTCGATCATTTTTCTTTGCGTGATCATGTGCAGGTCGATGTGCGTGCGTTCCCAACTGGGATAAGCGGAGGATTCTGGTATCCAGATTGGAAGCTAGTCTTAAAAGGACAGGAAGTCGGCCGGAATTACGAAGGCTTGGACAGGAGCCTTAGAGATTTCGCTGCTGCGGACGGAGACAGGATCGGAATCAAACTTAAGTGGAACATGGCAGCGACAGTCTCGTCTAACAGCGGTAGTCCTACCGGAGAAAAAGCGAAGCCTCCTCCTGACTTGGATTTTTAGGGCCTAATTGTCTCGTAAAGCTGCCATCAATTCGCCGTCGCGATCTGATACTGCTCCAACTTTCCATCCGGCATTTCGTAAGTCCAGGCGCGCAAAACCTTCTGCGGAAATCTGATGATGTACACGCGCAGCGTCATGCCGCCGCGCAGACCCTGGCTCGCTTGAACAAAACTCTGCGGCGTACCCAAAGGCGCCAAGCCGCTGGCGAAATCCTGTAAGGCCTCGTCGCTGAAATACGCGTTGCAATTGTCAGTGAAGAGCGTTCGGTCGATCGTGCCGTGCTGCAATCCGTCGAAAATCTTTTTCGCTTGCTCCAGCTTCTGTGGAGTCGCCGGATCGTCCGTCGCCAACAACAGTGGAGCAATCCCTTGAGCAATCTGGCTGGCGGCGCTGACGGCATCCTGATTCGTGAGCACGACAATCGCCGCGCGCTCATCGGGAAAGACAACATTCTGCGCGGTGAAACCTGAGACCTCGCCGCCGTGCGACAGCGCGCGATGTCCTGCCTGCGAGTTCACATCAACGCCCAGTCCGTAATGCGTGCTCAGTCCGTTCTTCAGCAGAGTGTCGGTGGCGAACTCGTGGTAAGACGACGGCTTCATCAATTTCTGATCGATGATCGAGATGTCCCACTTCGCCAGATCTGCCGCGGGCATCGCCAGCTCTCCGGCGGCGAACAGCCAGCCCTTGCCTTCTTTCGGCGCGGGGCGCAAAGGGCCAAGCGCGTAACGCAGATAGCCGGTCGGATCAGTAAGCCCCAGTTTTTCCTGATCGATGTTCATGACGCTCTTCATTCCCAGCGGCGTGAAAACCTTCTGACTAAGAAACTGAAGCAGAGACATGCCGCTGGCCTTTTCCACGATGACGCCGGCGATCACGTAATTGGTGTTGCTGTACTGCCACTTTGTGCCCGGCTCGAAATCCAGAGGGATGCGCGCCCACCCGTCGAGAATTTTCTGCGCCGTCACCGGCTGCAACATCATCGGCATCACGTAATCCTGCGGCCAATAATCCTGATACCCCGAAGTGTGCGACAGCAGTTGGCGAATCGTGACTTCGCCCGCGCGCGTTAGGTTGGGAATGAACTTCGCGACCTTGTCGTCGAGCGAGAGCTTGCCCTGCTCCTGCAAAAGCAGAATCGCGGTCGCCGTGAACTGCTTGCTGATCGAGCCGATGCTGTAACGCATCTCGGGCGTGGCCGGAGTGCGCGGCTCGAGGCGCGCGTCGCCGTAAGCTTTGACATAGACGATCCGGCCATCTTTTACGATCGCGACGGACGCGCTGGGGACGCCGGTTTTGGCGAGCGTGTCCACGGCGAGCTTGTCGATCTTCTGCTGAAGATCGGGCGAGAGGTCTTGCGCGCTCGCGGGAATGATTGCGAAGGTCAGAATTACGGCAAGGGCGAAGGACTGAAGCAGCAAGTAAGATCGACGCATCG
>DASZZL010000185.1:0-12146 GCA_035545035.1 Pyrinomonadaceae bacterium | reverse complement strand
CGGATCGAAGGGCGTGAGTCGCCCCTTGGGCTGCTCAGTTCCGGCACCAGGACGGCTGGGCCGAACGAGCCGTCGGCCATTTGCTCACTCACATAGATGTCGAGAGCGCCAGGGCCGCCTGGGCGGTCGCTCGCGAAGTAGAGTTGAGGCACACCCTCGTCGTCATTCTCGCAATCCCCCTCGTCGTTCTCGAAATAGCTGGGAGCCTGATCGCCGGCGGCGGTGTTGACTCCCGCGCCAAGGTTTACCGGCGGCTGCCAACCGAAATCATCATGCTTGTCCTCGCGCCGTGACACCCAGATGTCTATGCTGCCGAACCCGCCGGGTCGGTCGCTTTGAAAGAACATCAGGTGCCCGTCGCGTGAAAAGGCCGGATTCCCCTCATTGGAGATGGTGTTGACAGTTGTCCCGAGGTTCACTGGCGATCCCCATGGATCATGAACGCTAGCGCGCTGCGAGACGTACATGTCAAAGCCACCGACGCCTCCGGAACGGTTAGAAGTGAAGTACAGGCTCCGCCCGTTCTTCGAGATCGCCGGCTGTTGATCGTTGAACGCCGAGTTGATAACGGGGCCGAGGTTGACCGGCGCCGACCAGTCGGAATACCTCTGGGCGTGGGCCGATGGTGCTTGCGTCATGACGAGCGCGAGCATGCCGCCCACTAGCAATGTCAGAGCCAAGGGTGGCTTGAAGCTCAAACGGGTGTTTTTCTTTTCGAGCGAGATTATCTTCTTCATGGTCATAGTCCTTTCTATGTGACAGGGTTGAATTACTCCGGTTCGGCGTGAGTGTCTTTCGCGGCGTTGCAAATCGTAGCGCGAGTTTCCGGCGATAAGCGTCTTTCCAAAGAACGTACCGCCTCGACGAGGATCAGTTGGCCCTCGGGCGAATCTGGCGCTACGGGCTCGCATGAGTCGGTATCGTTGACCAGGACCGCGTCGCCAGTTTGCGCGCGCTGCTGCTCGTCGTTTGGAGGCCACTCGCCGGAAACTATGGTCACGCGGCGTCGGAAGGCATTGACTTCAATTCGTCGATACTTGTTCAACTGTGACTCCTTTCGGCAGGTCGCACTCTAGCGCTAGGCGCGGAGGCGAGTAACGAAAGAGCCCGGAAAGATTGGGGAAGTATTCGGGAAAGTTTGGCGAAAGCCGCCAGCTTGGAGTTATGATGTGAGCTATAACAGGCCCGATGGGTCGGACGACCCTGGGCATGTGAGCACGAGACGGAAGCACGCCGCCCAGCCATTTTCCAGTTTCGTTTTATTCATTCGTGCTAAGAGCGCCGGAGCGTCCGACAAACTTCAGTTTGTCGCTTGTCTCCGCAATCGGCCGTTTCGCAGGCAACGACAAACTGAAGGTTGTCGGACATCAACATGCAGAGGCTGTCCCACCAAATATATTCGTTCGATGAATTCGTGCTCGACGTAACACGCGGTTGCTTGCTGCGCGGTCAGAACGAGATCAAATTGCGCCCCAAGTCGTTTGAAGTTTTGAAGTATCTGGTCGAAAACTATGAACGGCTCATCAGCAAGAATGAATTGATTCGCGCAGTCTGGATTGACGCAACAGTAACAGATGATTCGCTGGTGCAGTGCTTGAAAGATATTCGGCACGCGCTCTGCGATGAAGCACAGCAACTTATCAAGAACGTTCACGGTCGCGGATACATCTTCGACACGGAAGTGAGATACAGCGGCTCGTCGCAGACGACCTTGATGGAAGAGACAGCGGGTGTTCAGATCATCATCGAAGATTTGGACACGAATGGAGACCGAAGTCTCCAGGCGGGAGCGAAGCGTGTTGGGCCATTGATTGCGGCCAATCATGATTTGCAGACGCACGCAGGCGCGGCGCGGCCAATCATCCGCCTCATGGTGCTGCCGTTTCGCATGTTGCGCACCGACCCCGATATAGACTTCCTCGCCTTCAGCGTGCCCGACGCGGTGGCGGGCGCGCTCTCGCTGCTCGATTCGGTGGTTGTGCGCTCGCCGACCGGCGCGGCGCGCTACTCCAGCGAGATACTCGACCTAAAGCGGATCGCGGAGGAAGCGCGTGCCGAAGCAGTCCTCACGGGAACTATCTTGCGCGCGGGTAACGGAATCCGCGTCACCTGCGAACTGATGGAAGCGCCCAGTGGCACCGTACTTTGGTGGGACGAACCGCACGTGAACATGTCCGACCTGTTTGAGTTGCAGGACAATCTGGTGCGGCGCATCGTCGAATCGTTGTCGCTCTCGCTGAGCGCGCGGGAGCATGGGCGCCTGAAGCGCGATGTGCCGACCACATCGGCGGGTTATGAGTGCTATCTCCGCGGTAATGAGCTGAGTCGTCGTGGACTCGCCGGTTTCAGCGAACTCATGGTGGCCCGTGATCTTTACCGGCGCAGCGTCGAGACGGATCCGCGCTACGCGCCGGCGTGGGCACAACTGGGAAGATGCTATCGCCTCATCGGTAAGGGAATGGAGAATGGGCACGAGAACCTCATACTTTCCGAATCAGCTTTTCAGCAGGCCCTCGCTTTGAATCCCGACTTGCCCGTCGCGCACAGTCAGTATGCGTTTCTCGAAGCAGAACTTGGTCGGGCAAAAGATGCTGTGGCGCGGCTGCTGCGCTGCGCACAGACTGGAAGCGCCAGCCCTGACCTGTTTGTCGCGCTCGTGTTGTGTTGTCGGTTTTGCGGTTTGCTCGAGCCTTCGGTGGCGGCGCATGAACGCGCGCGTAAACTTGACCCGCAGATTGCAACCAGTGTCAGTCACACGTATTACCAGTTGCGGGACTACGACAGAGCACTCAGCAACATAGCCGTTGGCGCCTGGGCAATCGAAGGCATGACCCTGGGAACCATCGGTCGTAAGGCAGACGTATTGGCGGCGTTTCGCAAAGTGGAGCAGTCAGGCATGCCCATACCAATGCGAGCGTTTGTCACGGCTTGGCGGGCCATGTTCGAACAAGATCGCCAGGAGAGTTTGGACGCGGCCGAGCGGTGCATTCAACAATATCTCGATCCTGAGGGCGTGTTCTACATGGGACTGATCATGGCGCACCTGGGTGAATCCGAACGCGCGCTGACCGTACTCAGCGAAAGCATGGACCGAGGCTTCTCATCTGTCCACGTCCTGCGGCGCAATCCCTGGTTCGACGGTTTGCGCTCAACGGCGCAGTTCAACGATCTACTCAAGCGTGCTGAAGCGCGCTTGGTCGAGGCCGACGACGTTTGCCGCTCTGCCGGCGGACCGCGGGCGCTCGGCATTGGCCTGGAACGGAGGTACCCTAAGCGCCGAACTCGTCAGTAACACTCAGAGTTACTATTCGTTAAACCTGCCGCGCCGACCGCGCCGTCGCACAACGGGGCGCGCGAACGCGAACGGGCGAGTCAAAGAACATCGAGTTCCGAGCCGAGTTCTTCAACCTGTTCAATCATGTGAACTTTGCCAACCCGATCAGCAACCTCAACGCCGTTTCGTCATCCGGCGGCAGCATCGATTCGAATACCGGCCGGATCATCTCGACGAGCAACAATCCGCGGCTCATCCAGTTCGCCCTAAACCTCAATTTCTGATCTTATCTTGAATAGGTGTTAAGGAGAGTGTATGCCGCGCTCGCCCTGAGCCAAGCGAAGTCCAGGAGCGGGGAACGACTAAGTCAGTTTTCAGAACCGTGGTAGATTATCGCCGTCGGTTTTGAAATCCCCGTTTGTGAGGCCGGGGCCGAAAGTTTTAAGAGCTTCTGATCATGCGTAAACCTGTTATCGCCGGAAACTGGAAGATGTTCAAGACCGTGGGCGATTCTGTCGCCACGGCGGTCACGTTGAAGCCGCTCGTCGCTAACGCGAACCACTGCGAGATTGTCATTGCTCCAGTCTTTACGGCTTTGAAGAGCGTTGCTGATCGTCTGGAAGGATCGAACATCAAGGTCGCCGCGCAGAACTGCGCCGCTGAACAGAAGGAAGGCGCATTTACCGGCGAGGTCGCCGCCTTCATGCTGCGCGATGCGGGATGCTCGCACGTGATCGTTGGCCATTCCGAGCGGCGACAATACTATTCCGATTCGGACGAGGTTGTCGGTCGCAAGACGCAGGCGGGACTAGCGGCGGGATTGACAGTGATCATGTGCGTTGGAGAGACGTTGGAGCAACGCGATCAGGGTAACGCCGAACGAGTCGTCCGCGAGCAGCTGGTTTGGGGACTTACTGGGTTGACAGCCTCTGACCTCGACCGTATCATCGTGGCTTACGAACCTGTCTGGGCCATCGGGACCGGACGCACCGCGGCGCCGGAGCAAGCGCAGGAAATGCACGCGTTTATCCGGCGCGTTTTCGCGGAAAGGCATTCGTCGACGGCAGCAAACGCGTTGCAAATTCTTTACGGGGGTTCAGTAAAGCCGGACAATATCGCCGGCTTGATGAAACAAGCGGACATAGATGGCGCGCTGGTTGGCGGGGCGAGTTTGAATGCCGAGAGCTTTGCGCAGATTGTTAATTACGATAAGCCGTGAATAGTGAATCGTAAATCGTAAATGGACAAGGCTAATAGCGTGCGGTATCAAACGATTGACGCTTCCCAAAGGACTTCTATTCACGATTTACCATTTACCATTCACTAACCATGATTGCTTACATTTTCTACGGGCTATTTATTCTGGCGTGCGTCATCTTGATTGTCACGATCCTGCTGCAGCCTGGAAAGTCCGACGCGGGCGCGCTTTTTTCCAGTTCGGTTTCGAGCACTGCGTTCGGGCCGCGGGGCACCGCGAGTTTGCTGGCAAAGATTACGATTGGCTCCGCGGCTGCTTTTTTCCTGCTTGCGTTGTGTCTCTCCCTGCCGGCGATCACGGGCACGAGTTCGGTCCTGCAATCCGGCTTGCCTGTACAAGCACCGCAACCTTCGCCCGTTGCGACACCTCAGGCATCGCCGTCTCCTTCGGCGTTGCCGGCTGCAGTCCCACTATCGACGGTGCTGACGCCGTCGCCGAAGCCGACGAAAAAGTAACCAGGTTGAATCTTTGACATCCTTCCCGGACGAGCCGAAGTGGCGGAATTGGTAGACGCGCACGTTTGAGGGGCGTGTGAGGTAACTCGTGGGGGTTCGAGTCCCCCCTTCGGCACCATCTCTCAGAACTTGAATTTGAGGAAGTGCTAACGGACTATTTGGGAAGAACGGCGACAATTGTACTTGGCAATTGAGCCAAGCAATGGCCGTGTCAGTTAAGAAGTGACTCAAAGCTATGAGCCGAGTGGTAAAATGAGGACGAATTTCACACATGTGCAGTCTGCGCAGGTAGAGCACTGGGAGAACAAAAGTGAAGTTACTATCCATTGAAACCACGCCTAATCCAAACAGTATGAAATTGAATTTGGACGAGACGCTGGCCAAAGGGGTCGCGATTACATATACACACGAAAATAGAGGAGACTGTCCTGCCTACATCGAAAAGATCTTTGCCATCCCAGGGGTCAGCAGTGTCTTCCGTGTCGAAGACTTTATGGCTATCCAGCGAAAGCCAACTGCTGTATGGGAGGACATCTTGTCCCAGGCCCGCGCCGTACTCGAATACGCCGGTTTGAACAACGCGACGCCAGAACCCGCAGGAACGTCCGATAACAAATGGTGCGAGGTAACGGTATCGGTGCAGTATTTTCGAGATCTCCCAATGTTAGTCAAAGTGTCCTCTGGTAGTGAAACAACTCGCTTGCCGCTACCCGAGAGATTCGGTCAGGCTATTGAGCGAGCAATGGGTGCATCGGAAAACATGCTGATGGAGCGAAAGTGGAAAGACGAAGGTCTGCGCTACGGGGAGCTGCGCGATGTCGGCGAGGCGTTGGTGCGCGAGATTTCAGCTGTCTATGATGAAAAGAAGTTAAAAGAATTGGTTGAGAGGGCCTATCACCCTGACTTACATGAAAAAGTTAAAGCGAGTCGGGAAGAACTGATGCAGGCCTTTGAATCGTCCAAGTGGGAAGAACGGTTCGCTGCGCTAAAGGAATTGGGCAGGAATGCAACAGCTCAGATAGATTCTCAAGCGCTGTCACTAATTATCAGAGCTACCAAAGATCCAAAGATGTCGATCCGCCGTTTAGCGGTGGTCTTTCTTGGGTTGATAAAAACTCCTGAAGTCTTAGCTCCACTCTGTGAGGCCCTGAAAGACGAAGCAGTTGGAGTGCGCCGATCGGCAGGCGATGCACTAACGGATATAGGAGACAGACAGGCGATTGGCCCGATGGTTGAGACATTAAAAGATCCGAACAAACTTGTTCGTTGGCGTGCCAGTCGATTTCTTTATGAGTTAGGAGACAAAAGCGCTCTGCCCGCACTCAGAGAGGCCCAGGATGATCGCGAGTTTGAAGTGGCGATGCAAATCCGGCAGACCATTGAACGGATAGAGAGCGGCAAGGTTGGCCAGGGACCCGTTTGGAGACAAATGACCCAAGGGAATTAACTAGTGTGGTCGCGTGCTGTTGCACGGAGCGGTCTCAACATGCCGAAAAAGAGTTTGAGCGGATCAGTTGAGTCCAGGCGATCGAGTACAAACCTATGGTCCCGTCGAAAATCGAAACCTTCACCGCAATGCTCGCCGAGCAGCCGGAAAACGACATGATCTGGTACGGCCTGGCCAGTGAACAATACAAAATGGAGAACTGGGCTGAGGCAGCGAAGTCTTTGCGCCAGGTCGTGAGTCTCAACCCGGATTATACGGCCGCCTATCAGATGCTGGGAACGGTCCTGGCTAAAACGGATGACCTTGCCGGGGCACAACAGGCTTGGAGAGATGGCATTGAGGCCGCGGGTCGTACGGGCGCGTGGAAGGCCGGGCAACATATGCACGCCTTGTTGGCGGGCGTTGCCGGCGCCAATGAGGCTTGACTAGGGACTGTAACAGTTGATTTATTCGGCAGCACTCTCAAATTCGCCCTAAATCTGATAATCTACTTCCGCCACTTGCCTCGTGTGATCATCGTGAAGTTCCAACGCTCCTTTGTCACCGCGCTGTTCCTGGCCTTGATCGCTATTACGCGGACTGCGGCCGCTCAATCCACTGATCAAGGCCTGCCGACTCCGGTTCTCTCAAACGAAATCAACGGCCGTGTTGCGGCGCTGGATTTAGGCGACCCGCGGCTGACGCGACACTTCTACGCGTTCGAGGGCGTGCCCGGGGACTTGCTGGTTACTTTGAGTAGCCAGAATCTGAACGGCGACATCGACATCTTCACGGCCACCACTTTCCGGCCGATCATCAAGATCACGATGTACGCGGGCGGCGTTACGGTGTCGCCCGAAGTCACGAAAGGGTTTTATTTGCGGGCTCGCCAGGTTTTGATCCTGCGCGTGGAAGCGCGAACGCCAAACGACGACTGGGGCACTTACAAGGTCCGTTTTGGCGGAGCCTACGAACCATTCAGCGGCGGCATTCCGGTTGCGGAAGAAAGCACTGAATCAAACGAAGTCGCACGGACAAGCGGCGGAAACACAAGACGCCTTTCTTCGGTCGGCGCGCGTATAGAGGCACCGTCGAGCGAACCAACACCAAAGCCGGCAGAGGAAACCGCGAGTAACCCGCCAACGTCTGCGAAAGTGACAAAGCCAAAGGCACCGAGAAACGGGCCGACGCGAACCGCGCGTGGTCGCGCGTCGCGGCCGACGCGATCCAAGCCTGCGAGCACGGTAAGCGAAACGAAGACTGAGCCCGCAAAAACCGAAGCCGCTAAGATTGAGACCGCGGAGGAAAAGAAAGAGCCGGCGCCCAAGGAAGAAAAGCCGGCCGCTGCTGCCGAAGAGAAACCTTCGACGCCCGAGAAACCCGCGGCGCAGGAAGCCGTAGTTCCTCAGCCGGGCGCGCGTTTAATCATCGAAGAGAAGGATGGCACCAAAATCGATCGACCTATGTCAACCGTGCGCCGCGTGGTGATCGAAGGCGGAACGATCGTGATCGTGCTCAAGACCGGACGCATCGAGCGCGTTCCCATGTCGCTCGTCGCAAAGATGTCCATCGAACCTTAGGAGAACTCAGGCCCTCCTGTTCGCTGTCCCCTTGAACCTCAGCGGACTTCAAGGGGCAGTAGCGAAGACCATAGCGATCACTACTTCGGCTTTTTCAGCGACGCCAGCTTGTCGCGGAACTGCGGCAGGTCCTGATTGGTGGGATCGACTTTCGCAAGTTTGTCGATTGCTTCTTCCGCGGCCTTTGCATCGCCTTTGCTCAGCAGCACGGCGCAGAGTCCGTCCAGCACCGGCATGTTGTCGGGCTTTTTGAGCAGCGCCGCGCGGTACCACTTCTCAGCCACATCAAAATGTCCGCCATCCATGTTTGCCTCGCCCAGCATGGCGACTACGTCAAGGTCGTCAGGGTGAAGCTGATTGGCCTTTAGCAGGTACTCGATCGATGGGTCGTATCGCTGGATCTGGTATTCCATCTTGGCGGCGGTAATCTGCGCGTCAAAATTGTTCGGTTGTTCACGCGCCTGCTTCATGGCTTCCTGGACTTGCGTAAACACCTGTTGCGGATCGCTTCCCTGATCGCCGCCGACCGGCGGATGGTTTGGCGGCATTGATTGCGTCTGCTGCATCGGGCCGCGCGGCGCCGCCTCACGCTGGCTGATAAAGCTGTGCATCATGAAGCCGATGATAAAGCCCAGCAGCAAACCGATAATTGCGAACATCAAATTGTCTTTAGTCATGATTCATGATTTTCACTACTCGCCAGTTTTCAACAGTCCGCGAATCTGTTCGCGCAACTCTGGATTATCCGTGTGGCCGTGGCGAGTGATGGCGTGATTCACGGCCGCGTCCAGCACTTCTTCTTCCGTGCCTTCGAGGCGGAGCGTGCAACCGCGGTCGCTGGGATGGTCACGGCAATCAATCGATTTCCTTTGCGGGTCTGACATGGTGCTACCTTCTTTCTTTTTGGAGTGCGCCGACTTGTCGGCGCTTTGGTTCGACGTGCCTCTCGGGCGAGTCTCGTGTCCTCTGCGGAATGAAAAGCGGCGACAAGTCGCCGCACTCCAAAAGTCTATCGCGAACCTGGACCACCCGCCAACTCTTTCGCCTTCGCAAGCTGTTCGGAAACATCCTGCCGGATTTCGGAGCCGGGAGGCAACTTCTGCCAGTACTCAATCGCTTTCTTGTAGTCCCTGGCTTCGAAGGCCGCGCTGCCGGCCAGCGCCAGCGCCTTTTCGTTTTTCGGATCAAGCTGCAAAGCGCGATCGACTGCTTCCAACGGCTTGCCGGCGATGCGCTGACCGTTGGCCAAAGCCTGAGCTTCGGCAAAATCGGCCCATAGGCTGGCGTCGTTAGCATTCAACGCCGTCGCGCGCGCGTATGCGTTTGCCGCGTCCGAGTAGCGTTCCATCATCGTATAGCTGCGCCCAAGCATCGTCCACCCTTGCACGTCGTTCGGATTCTCTTCGAGCCGCTTGGCCAGCTTACCGACGTTTGCTTGAATCTGTTGCGGCGTCATTTCTCCGGATTGACTTGCGGCCGCCGGCATCGTGTTGGGCGCAGTCTGCGGACTAAATGCCTTTGGATTTCCCCGGGCCAAATAAAACGCAATCGCGACGATCGGGATAGCGGCGCCAACGGCGTACGCTACTTTCTTAATCGCGGGTGACGTAACGGATGATGAAGAGGACGTGCTCTTCGCAGCTTCGATATCCGCGAGCAGGCGCCGCTCCAACTCCACCTTTTCCTTTTGCTGTTCCGGTTCGCCAATCAAACCGTTGCGCAAATCGGTTTCGAGTTCCTGATACTGGTCCTGGTAAATCAGCACGTTGGCCGCGCGTAGCTCGTCGCTCTTCCGGCTCTCGGTGCGAGCGAAGAGTGGCGGCAGCACGAACCACAAGGCCAGCAGAATCATCAGCACGCAAATTATCCAAAAGAGGAGCATTGAGATTTATCCGAGCTAGCTGCGCAAGAGTTCTTCCGCGCGCTTGTGTTCGGCCGCGGTCAATGGTTGGTCTTGAATCAGTTCTCTCCGACGTTTGAGATAGCGATACAGCACCGCCGTGCCCGCCAACAAGAGCACGAACGGCCCGAACCAAAGCAGGTAAGTCGTCGCTTTCACCGGAGGCTTGTACAAAACGAAGTCACCGTAGCGTTGGGTCAGAAAAGCAATGATCTCCTGATCGCTCTTGCCGGCTTTCATCTGGCCGCGGATTTCCTTGCGCAAGTCTTCGGCGAGATCGGCTTGCGAATCAGCCAGGGTTTCGTTCTGGCAAACCAGACAGCGCAACTGTTGAGTGAGGGCCTGCATCCGTTGCTCGATTTGCGGGTCTTCGACGGGCTTCGCCTCTTTCGCGTTCATCAGAACCGCGAAACAAAGAATGGCCAGGATTGTGAGCGTGACCTGCTTCATTGGTTTAGCTGTTTGGCCAATGGCAGGATTTGCTTCTGCCACACGTCCGGCGTAATCGCGCCAATCTGTTTGAATCGAATCACTCCGTTTCGATCGATCAGGTAGCTTTCGGGCGCACCGTAAACTCCGTAATCAATGGCGACGCGGCCGTCGGCGTCAAATGCGTTCAGCACATAAGGATTGCCTTCCTCGCTCAGCATCTGAAGAGCGGCGGCGCGGTCGTCCTTCAAATCCATTCCATAGATCGGAACTAAGCCGGTCTTTGCGTACTCAAGGAGCATCGGATGTTCTTCGCGGCACGCGACGCACCAGGTCGCCCAAACGTTCAGCAGCCAAACCTTGCCGCGCATTTCCTGGGCGGAAAAAGTTTTGGCCGGCTCTTGCAGTTGGGGTAGTTGAAACGCGGGCGCTGGTCGGTTAATCAGCGGGGAAGGCACTTCATGCGGATCGCGACGCAGGCCGACGAGCAGAAAAGCGACCAGCAGGGCAAACAGAATCAGCGGTAACAAAAGCAAGCGGTTCATGGCCTATTCTGCCGTTGAAGATGCCGCCGTGGTCGCGACGGTTGCAACTTGTTCGGGATTGGACGCAGCAGTTTCCTGGGCTTCCTTCCGCGCCGTCAGGGCGTAACGACGATCCGATACGGCGAAGGCGCCGCCGATGGCCATCATCAGCGCGCCGCCCCAAATCCAGTTGACCAGTGGCTTGTGATATACGCGAACGGTCCAGGCTCGATTGTCGACTTGATCGCCGAGCGCAACATACAAATCGCGAAAGACGCTGCGGTCGATCGCCGTTTCCGAAGTCACGCTTTGAGCGGTCGTGAAAGCGCGTTTTTCCGGATGCATCATCGCTACGGGCGCGCCGTTCTTTGTCACTTCAATATCGGCGCGCACCGCCTGATAGTTTGGTCCCGGCAACTGGGCGAGGTTTCTCAACTGAAAGTCGTAGCCTCCGACGTTCACCGTGTCGCCGATGTTCATTTTCACATCTTTCTCAGTTTGGTAGCTGGTGACGACGGTCACGCCGGCGATAAACACCGCCACGCCCAAGTGCGCCAATTGCATTCCGTAATAGCTGCGCGAAGTCGTCCTCAGCTTTGTGAAGAAACTCGATCCATCGACGGGCCGGAGCCTGCGCCAAAAATTCTGCGCGACTGTAACGACAATCCAGAATGACAGCAGCAGCCCGAGGCTGACGCGCCACTTCCACCCACCGATTACGAACGGCAGCAACAACGCCATCAGGAAACTCAGAGCGAATGCCCAACGCAGGCGCACAGCCAGCTCAGGTATCTTCGCCTGTTTCCAGCGGGCGATTGGCCCAACGCCAATCAAAAACGCCGCCGGCGCCATCAGCGGCACGAACACCGTGTTGAAGTATGGCGGGCCTACTGAAAGTTTTCCCAGATTGAGCGCGTCAACAAACAGCGGATACAAAGTGCCGAGCAAAACCGATCCAGCCGCAACGATCAGCAGTACGTTGTTCGTCAGCAAGAGCGATTCGCGCGAGAGAAGGTCAAACTTCGATCCCAACCCGACCTGTTTCGCGCGCCAGGCGTAGAGGGCGAGTGAGCCGCCGATCACCAGAGTCAGAAATCCCAGGATGAAAATCCCTCTCTTCGGATCGGTTGCGAAGGCGTGAACGGAGGTCAGAACCCCAGAGCGCACCAAAAATGTTCCCAGCAGGCTTAAAGAAAACGCCGTAATTGCCAGCAGCACAGTCCAACTCTTAAACCCGCCACGCTTTTCGGTCACCGCGAGCGAATGAATCAGCGCCGTGCCGACCAGCCACGGCATGAAC
>DASZZL010000184.1:0-4747 GCA_035545035.1 Pyrinomonadaceae bacterium | reverse complement strand
CAAGGCGGCCATCCACGTCAGAGTCTTGGCGGCGTTGTCTGATTCTGGCTGCTTGAATGCCGGGATGCCGTTAGATATGGCTTCGATTCCCGTTAACGCGGCGCAACCGTTGGAAAACGCGCCGAGTAACAGAAACAAAGACAAGTACTGCGTGTGGTAACCTTCAGCGATCTTCAGATCGACGTCGTTAGGCGGGGGAACGATTTCGGGATGTAGGTAGACGCGGACCAGGCCGTACGCAATCATGAAGAGGAATGACACGATGAAGGCGTAAGTTGGTCCGGCAAATAAGGCTCCAGATTCGCGCACGCCGCGCAAGTTTGCAATCGCGACAAAGGCAATGAAAAAGATACAAAACGCGACGCGATGATTGTCCAGCCATGCCAGCCGAGTGCCTACAAAAGTCGAAGTGATCGCTGCGACTCCGGCCGCGACTGAAACGGACACAGTGAGGATGTAGTCAACCAAGAGTGACGCTGCGGCGATCAACCCCGGCACTGTTCCCAGGTTGTCTTTGGCTACGATGTAGGCGCCGCCGCCGGAAGGGTACGCGTGAACAGTCTGCCGGTAACTGATCGCGACGATAACCAGGAGCGTTGCAATGCCGATCGTGATCGGAACGACGCGCGAGAACGCCTGCGTCTGGCCGACCATGTAGGCCGCGGCCAGGACCAGCAGGATTTGTTCAGTAGCGTATGCAGTTGAAGAGAGTGCGTCGGATGAGAAAACCGCTAGTGCGGTTTTCTTGGTTAGTCGCTCGTGTGTTAAGCGTTCTGTTCTGATTGGGCTGCCAACCAGCAGACGCTTTAATGAGGCCATCTTTTCGTTGCGGCAGCAAGCTCTCGATCAGGTTCGGCGCGCGAAAAAATGCCACAGCGTGCAGCTTTCCAAAAGCGCCGACTGTGGCGAAGCGCACCTATTGGTGGCCCTGCTGCTTCATTCTGTCTAACGAGCCGAAGTTCGCTTTCCCGTGCCGTATATTATGCCACTTCCTTCTAAAGTCAATGCCGACAAAGGCGACCTTGAGAATCAAGGGCGAGTTCAACCTTTGCAGAAATTGGCCCTAAAAAAGAAAGCGGGCGGGGCCCTCCCACAAGCCCCACCCTAAGGCCACGTGTCCTCACCCCACGCGACCACTTCGCCCACCGGGGAGGCGGGCGCCGGATGATTATGCACAAGTCACGCTAAAGATGCAACCGAAAGTATATGTTTTTTCTTTCTCTTTTTCCTGCCAGAAAGCGAGCCAAGGGCGGGGCTTTGATGCGGCCGGTTGCTACCCATTCGGGCGTGGCAATACTGACTCAATACTGTGCAACAAAATGATGATCAGGTCATCTTCTGCGCCTGGGGTTTTCACTTTCAGAGCCACGTAATCGTTAGTGACATCGCTTATCGATCCTTCGTAAACTCCGCCGGACACAGTCTTGATATTCACTAACTGACCGCGAAAACGAATCAAGAGATTCTCGATATGCTGATAGTTCATTTTTAATGCCCTCGGGTTTCAGGTTTCAAGCTTTGAAAGATTGACCACTTTTGTCTTCCCAGGTAACGAAGAACAGCCGATAGCCGTCTGGATCTTGCAGACCGACGAATCGGCCGCCCCAACCTTCGTCCCTTGGCTCGGCCACTGCGGTTCCATTTGCCGTCAGTTTCTGGTGAAACTCATCTACGTTGCTGACTCCCAGAACGAAGTGAACACCGCGGCCACGCTTCAACATAGTCTCGAGCTGTTGCACCAACGTAATTCGCAAAGAGCCGGCGCCGACGGTGGCTATCGGTGGTTCGGCTGAGACGTTTTGGGACACAATCTCAAATCCAAGTCGCTCCTGATAAAACAAGAGCGACTCTTCAAGATTGTTAACCTCCAGAAACAGCAGGTCGAGGCCAGTCACCACTCTGTTTCAACCTCAGATCGCAGTCAGGATCAGATAAACTCCGTACCCGCCGCCGCCTACAGCCGACCAAAACAGGATTTCTTGCGCCGCACGGAAGCGCCGCGCCGGATGCGAGTCTCGCAGCGACTTGCGCGCATTCGTCATCGCGGAATGGGCCATTAGAACTGCAAACAAGATCACGCCCAGCGCCAGAATTGAAAGCGGCCAGAGAAACCACAGCCCGTTAAAGCGAACCAGGAGCAGCAGCAGCAAACCCAGCAGAAGGCACAAGACCGCGCTCAGCAACTGGCCGTAGATGCCGACTTCGCGGACAGCCGGCGTCACGTGAATTGCGGTCGCTTCCACGGCCGGAATCTGCCGCTGCAAGTCGTATTTGCTCCGCGTCGCGTCGTCGTGCAGCACACGATACGCTTCGTTGAGCGCCTTCATCTCGTCCTCGTTGCCGCCGCGATCCGGATGCCGCTGGCGCGCGAGTCGCCGATACAGACTTTCGATCTCTCGCCGTGAAGCGTGCTGACGCGCACCCAGCACCGAGTAGTAATCTTTGTTGGAATCGAATTGATCCAAGTGACTTGCGATTCTAGATTCGTAATGATGGATTTGCAATTGAGTTTTCATTGGTATCGATTCTGTGCGCTAAAGTCGAGGTTTCGCGCGAATCGAAAAGCGCGCCTGTGATAATCTTGGCTTGACTCAAAAGGGCGCGTGTTTTCGATGGACCAGACTTTTAATCCCGGCGATGACCTGATCTTTCAACTCGAGAGTGGCTTTGGTTTGCTGCGCGTGCTCGCCGTAGAACAAACGGGCTCGGATAGAATCTGGCATCTGATGGCTTACGAAGAATTGTTTCCCGATGTCGAGGCGGCCGAGCGAGCGCTGACCCAACCCGACTCCCTGCACGTCAGAAGGTCGCACATGGCGTTGACTGACCGCGCGTTCGAGCGAACTCCGGCGGCGCGTCTGGGCAATCGACCTGTGATCAGCGAAGAGCTAGCCGCCTATCGACTCTGGGTTGACGACGGTGGCGACGTCTCGGATCGTTCGGCGCTCCTAATGTTGGGACTGCGTTAGAGAACTCAAGTGGTAGGTACGGGAATGAAGAGCAAGATTAGAATTCCGACTATGGCTTCTAGAGCTGCATGTGGTTTGTTTGCAGCTCTCGTTTTCATCACGCCGGCACTGGCGCAACGCCGCGAACGCGTGGTCGACACGTGGAAACCTCTGCATTACGACGTCGCGATCACTTTCAATGATCAATTAACCGAGATCGCCAAAGCCCGCACGGAGATCAGCGTTGAAGTTTTGACCGCAAGTCTTACCAGGATCGATCTCGACTTTGGCGAGATGCCCGTCGATTCCGTATCAGTGTCAGGAGAGCCGGCCCGATTTGAACGCGGCCCGGAGTTGCTGAACATTACGCTCGCGAGCGCGTCGAAAGCTGGCGACAAACTCAGCATTATTGTTACCTATCACGGGCGGCCCAAAGACGGCCTCATCTTCGCAAGCGATCGCGATGGCAAACCCTCGGCGACTGGCGACAACTGGCCCAACCGTGTGCACCAATGGATTCCCTGCCTGGATCATCCTTCGGCGAAAGCCACCGTGTCATTCACCGTCGCGGCGCCGCCGCGCGAGGTAGTCGTCGCCAACGGTAAGTTACTGACGATGACGAGAAACAGCGCTGCCCCAAATGTCTGGCGATTCAAGGAAACCAAATCAATTCCACCGTACTGCATGGTGATCGCTGTTAGTGAAGGAGCGAAGCTGGACGCCAATGAAAAGACAGTCACGCCGCTCTCTTACTATATTCCGCAGCGCGATCGCGCGTATGCCGCGAAGGGATTCTCTCCGGCCGCGCCGGCGCTGGCGTTCTTCAGCGAAACGATCGCGCCGTATCCCTACGAAAAACTCGCGCTGATCATCGGGGCGACGCGTTTCGGCGGGATGGAGAACTCAAGCGCCATCGTTTTCACCAGCACGCTTTTCGATCCGCGCGGCAACGAGAAGATGAGCAAGCGGTTCGGCATTCCTTCACGCATCGAAGACGTCGTCGCTCACGAGATCGCGCATCAATGGTTCGGCGACTCCGTTACCGAATCGACCTGGGCCGATCTGTGGCTAAGCGAAGGCTTCGCAACTTACTTCGCTGGACTGTTCATCGAAAAGTTCGACGGCGAGGATGTGTTTCGCGATTACATGCGCAACGCGGCCGAACGCTACTTTGCTTACGAGAAGCAGCGCAACACGCCTATTCACGACACCGAAACCCAGGACCTGATGAGGTTGCTGAACGAAAACAATTACCAAAAGGGCGCGTGGGTCTTGCACATGCTGCGCAAGCGTCTTGGTGACGAAGTGTTCTTTCGCGCCTTGCGCGCTTACTACAACGCGCACGCGCAGGCGAATGCGACCACGGAAGATCTGCGCGACGCCTTAGAGAAAGCGTCCGGACAAAATCTACACGAGTTTTTCGCGCGCTGGGTTTATGGGACAGGTCATCCGGTATACAAACTGACCTATGGCTCGGCGGAGTTCAGTGCGGCCGGTGAGTTCCTGACGATAACCCTGGACCAGACGCAACCGGGTGAGTCTTTCCTGGATCCCGTGCCGATTGAAATAACGACTGCCGACAGCGGTAAGAAGCGATACACGATTTCGCCTACGAATAAAACCGCGACCCTGCGAGTTCATCTCGATACGCATGCCACTGCCAAAGTTATCAAGCTCGACCCGGACGAGACGCTATTGAAGGAAGTCGTAGCCAAGCAGTAGGTCGAACCAACATCCGCGTTCATCCGCGACGCTCTCACGGCCCGAACCTGTTCCGATACTCCGCTGAGGTCACAAAG
>DASZZL010000183.1:0-9899 GCA_035545035.1 Pyrinomonadaceae bacterium | reverse complement strand
ACGAAAGTTGATCGCCGCGCACATCCACGCCTTGCCAGAAGCTTGACGTCGCAAACAGAACCGCGTTCGGCGTCGTGCGAAACGTTTTTAGCAACGCGCCCTTCGACGCGCTGCCCTGCACGAAGCAAGGGTAATCCAATTGCGGCGCCACCCGATCATAGAGTTCGTTCATTCCCGAAAGGCTGGTCGAAAGCACGAATGCGCGGCCTTCGGTGGCATTGACGATCTTGATAACCTCAGCGGCGGCGGCAGTGCCCCATTGTGGCGAACGCGGATCGGGCATCTGCGGCGGCAGATACAGTACAGCCTGATTCTCGAAATCGAAGATCGATTCGGCGATCATCTCTTCGGCTTGATCGAGCCCCAGCCGCTCGCGAATAAAGTTGAAGTTGCCGGCGCTGGAAAGGGTCGCCGAAGTTAAGATCACGGTCGGCACTTTCTCGAACAGCTTGTCTTGCAACAAGCCCGACACATCAATCGGCGACGCGCGCAGAAACACTCCTCGTCCTCGCCGCTCGAGCCAGTAGACGAACTTCTTGTCTTCGCCCTTGATGATGAAATTTAGATCGAAGCGGAGTTGTCGCGTACGCCGCACAATACTTTCCGCGTCCGCCGGTGGATCTTTCAGGACATCGAGTGTCGTTTCCAGACGGTTCAGCGCGTTATCGAGTGCGTGATAGGCATCGTTTGCCGGTGCGTTTGAGTGCGGCGCCTCGTCTTCACCTTCAAGGACGTATTCCAGGTCTGAGCCCTCAAGCCTCGGTGGGCTACTGCCCCGCGGCGTCAACGCAAACCTTCCTTCCAGCCCCCGCCCTTCGCGAAACGAAATCCAGAACATATCTGCAAACCGCTGAATCCGCGCGCAGATTTTCCCGACTTCTCGATCCGCCGCGCCATCTTCCAACTTCAACATTCCCGCATCGCGGAGCAGATCGTCGATCTGATAAGTCGAAACCTGCGCACCGAAATATTCTGACGCCACGTCTTCGATTTGATGGGCTTCGTCGAGAATCACCGCCGCGTAATCAGGCAGCACCGCGCCGTACGCGCCATTGCGCAAAGCGAGATCGGCAAAGAACAGATGATGATTGACCACGACGATGTCGGCATCGAGCGCGCGCTGGCGCATCCGCGTGAGAAAGCACGGCTCGAACTCGGGACATTTTTGGCCGAGGCAAGTATCCGAACGGGCATCGATGTGCCGCCAGAACGGCAGGTTCTCCGGCAAGGTCGAGAGTTCGGCGCGATCGCCTGTCTCGGTTTGTCTAACCCAACGCGCTACTTCGTCAAACTGATCGATCTCTTCGAGGCCGGCGAGCACGGGCATGCTCTCGGCGCCCTTGATGCGATGCAAACAGGCGTAGTTGTTGCGGCCCTTCATCACCGCGGCACGAAACTCCTTCGGCAGAACGTCGTGAAGAAAAGGAATGTCTTTGTCGATGAGCTGCTCCTGCAGATTCTTTGTGCCGGTCGAGATGACGACGCGCGCGCCGCTCCCGCACGCCGCCGCGATTGCGGGCACCAGATAAGCGAGCGTCTTGCCCGTCCCGGTCCCGGCTTCGACGATCAAGTGATGCTTCTGCTCGAACGCGCGCAGCACCGCCTCAGCCATCTCGATCTGGCCGGGACGATGCTCGTATTCGGGATGAGCTTTGCTGATTAGGCCGTCGGGGCCGAAGATTTCTTGCATGAGCAAATGAATTAATTCTATGTTTGGTTATTGAGAACTAAAAACAGAGACGTTACGCGCGCTCGTTGTTCAGCCGCGTTCACGCGGCTTTCCCGCAGGTTATTAGACCAGCGCTTTAGCGCTGGGTTAATTGGCCACACACAAACAACAAACCGCCACCATTACGTTAGCGCGCTTCAGCGTGCTTACCCGGTGTGCTTTAGCTTTCGTCTTCTTCGTCGTGAGTAATCTTCTCAAGGCGCTCAATAGTCGTTCCTTGTTTGTGATGCTCCTTCTGATTGCGGATGTAGTTTACCACCCATTCCAGATCCTTCGTGCCGAAACTAACGACGCCATAGCCGGTTTGCCAATCCAGGATTTTGCGATTTGCGAGTTCGTGATTGACGTAGTGAGAACTCGCTCCCTTAAGTTTGCCGATCCAGTCACTGATCAGGAGCGTTGGCGGGATCGTAACCGCGATATGCACGTGAGTCTCGGTGCCGCCGATTTCATGAAAGATGAGGCCTTTTGACTGCAGCGCATAACTGCGAATGTAACGATAGAGTCGCGGCTCCATTTCCGCCGTGATGATCGGCAAGCTCTTTTTCACATGCCAAGTGAAGTGGAGATTGATTTCGGAATAGGCGCGTGTGGACATGAGGTTATACCAGGAGAAGCCCGCTGAAGCGGGCTGAGGGTTGAATAGCTGCTCGTTACCCAGCCGTAAACGGCTGGTCTAGCAACCCAAAGGGCAAGCAGCGTAAACGCTGCTACAAATCCACCGTCGACAACGGTAAACGTACAATCTACTTGTCGCTAACGCAACACGAGTGTCAAACGAAATACCTCTACGCCTCAGCAACTTCCGTTACCGCTCTTTTCAACCGCTTCGCATACAACGGAAACTTTGCCGTTAACTCGGCAACGCCTTTCTGAACCTTGCGACGCACCTCTTCCGATTCAGGTTCGTGGACGACATCGGCGATCAAGCGCCCAATCTCGCGCATCTCGGGTTCTTTCATGCCGCGCGTGGTCACCGCAGGTGTGCCGATGCGCAGGCCCGAAGCAACGAAGGGTTTGTTTTGATCGAAGGGAATCGTGTTCTTGTTGACGGTGATGTTCGCAGCTTCGAGAGCTTTCTCGGCGACCTTGCCGGTGATTCCCTTCCCGTCCATCCACACGTCAACCAGCATCAGGTGATTGTCAGTGCCACCGGAAACTATGCGCAGGCCTTGCTCCTGCAATTCAGCACAAAGCGCTTTCGCGTTCGCCAGGATCTGCCGCTGATATTCTTTGAAGTCATCGCGCAAAGCTTCGCCGAACGCGACGGCCTTCGCCGCGATGATATGCACCAGCGGTCCGCCCTGAACGCCTGGGAATAAGCGCCGATCGATCTCTTTCGCGTGCTCTGCTTTGCAAAGGATCAAACCGCCGCGCGGCCCGCGCAGAGTCTTGTGCGTCGTCGTCGTCACGTAATCCGCAACCCGCACTGGCGATGGATGCAAGCCCGCGACGATCGGCCCGGCGATGTGAGCGATGTCGGCAAACATGCGCGCACCGATGCCCCTCGAGATTTCGCCAATTCGTTTGAAGTCGATGATGCGGGGATACGCCGACGCGCCACAGACGATCAGTTTCGGTTTGTGCTCTTCCGCAATGCGCTGCAAGTCGTCATAGTCGATTGTTTCGGTTTCGCGCGAGACACCATAGTTGAAAACCTTGTAGCTAAGGCCGGAAAAATTCAGTGGGTGTCCGTGCGTGAGATGCCCACCGTGCGAAAGGTTCATGCCCAGAATCGTGTCGCCGTACTGAATCGCCGCAAGATAGACGGTCATGTTCGCCTGCGAGCCGCTGTGGGGCTGGACGTTCGCATGGTCGGCGCCAAACAATTCCTTCGCGCGATCGATCGCGGTTTGCTCGACGACATCGCTCCATTCGCAGCCGCCGTAGTAGCGCTTGCCGGGATAGCCTTCGGCGTACTTGTTGGTGAACACAGAGCCCGCCGCTTCGAGCACGGCTTCGCTGACAAAGTTCTCGCTGGCGATCAGCTCGAGGCCGTTCGCCTGGCGGGCAACTTCGTTGTCGATGGCGTTGGCGATGAGTGGATCGACTTCGGCGAGCGGAAGATTAAGAAGATTGCTCATTCAGTTCTCCGATTATGGAGTGCGGCGGCGGAGCGCGACGCCGCTTTGGATTACCGCTGGATAACCAACAGAAAAATTGAGAGCGCCGTCGCCGCTTCGCTCTGCCGGCGCACTCCAAAGTCTGTGCTTACTTGGTTGCGTGATGCGCGAGTTCTTCCTGCTCGATCTCGCGAATCTTTTCGACGCGCCGCGCATGGCGGCCGGCGTCAAACTTCGCCGCAAACCACGCGCGCACGATCTTTGGAAGTTCTTCGGCGGGTGTGGTGCGCGCGCCCAGCGCCAGTACATTCGCGTCGTTGTGTTCCCGCGCCAGTTGCGCCGTCTGTTCATTCCACGCGACAGCGGCGCGCACTCCCGGCACCTTGTTCGCCGCGATGGCCATGCCTGCGCCGGAACCGCAGACGAGCAGACCCTGATCGACGTGACCGCTCGCTACTTCGTCTCCGACTTTGCGCGCGTAGTCGGGATAATCGACCGATTCTTCCGAAACCGTGCCGAGGTCTTCGTACTGGATTCCGAGTTCATCGAGCAGCGGCTTGAGACGCTCTTTTTCATCGTAACCGGCGTGATCGCTGGCGATGGCTATCTTCATTTTGTAAGACTCGCTTTTCGAATTTGATTTGCAATGCGATGGTACATCACGCGTTGAGGGCGCGGCAACGCAGACAGTAACGCGTTTGCGGTTTTGCCGCCTGATGTGCGGTAAGGCTCAGCCTTACCGGCCGCCAGTTTTCTAAAAGGCAACGCGAGGCTACGCCTCGCGAGAGTTTGGAGGCATAGCCTCCAGATCATTGAAAGAGCGTCCCACGGAAAGGCAAAGCCTTTCCGCACATCGCGCGGCAGAGCCGCAGCGTCTGGTTTGCCTTCGCTGCCGCGCTAGGCGAGAATGAGCCTTTACCGATTTCAAGAGTTTAGCCGACAGAAAACTATGCGCTGGTCACAATACTTCATCCCGACACTTCGCGAAGATCCGGCGGACGCCGAGGTCGTCTCGCACAAACTTCTGCTGCGCGCCGGAGTCGTGCGCCAGCTTTCCGCGGGCATCTATTCTTATCTGCCGCTCGGACAGCGGATTGCTTTGAAGGTCATGCAGATTCTGCGCGAAGAGATGAACCGCATCGGCGGGCAGGAGTTTTATTTGCCGGCTTTGCATCCGGCCGAACTCTGGCAGGAGTCGGGACGCTGGAGCGCGATCGGCGACGACATGTTTCGTCTGAAAGATCGCAAAGGCGCGGACATGTGCCTGGGCATGACTCATGAAGAAGTCTTCACGTCCATCGCCCGCAACGAAATCAGATCGTACAAGCAACTGCCGCAGGTCTGGTATCAGATTCAGATCAAGTTTCGCGACGAGCCGCGGCCAAAGTCAGGCCTGATGCGTCTGCGCACCTTCATCATGAAGGACGCGTATACCTTCGACGTGGATCGCGAAGGACTCGATCGGTCGTTTGCCGATCAGCGCGAAGCTTACAAACGCATCTTCACGCGTTGCGGCATTCAGTTTTCGATCGTCGAAGCGTCGTCAGGAGCGATGGGCGGCTCAGAATCAAGCGAATTCGTCGCCAAGACTCCTGCGGGTGAAGACCTGATTGCGAGTTGCTCGAATTGCGGATACGCCGCGAACGTCGAGAAGGCCACGTCGCGTCTCCCCGTGATTGAAGATGAAGCCGGACCGGACGCGCCGGAAGAATTTCCTACTCCCGGTGTGCGCACGATCGAAGACTTAACGACGTTTCCGGGCGGCGCGGCGGCGAATCGGCAAATTAAGTCGCTGGTTTTCATGGCTACAATCAACGGCGAGCCGCGTCCGGTTTTGGCATTGCTTCGCGGCGATCATCAATTACATGAAGTCAAATTCACCGATGCGATTGGCGCAACCGCAGCGCGCCCGGCACACCCGGAAGAGATTCGCGAGTTGCTCGGCGCAAGTGCCGGCAGCCTTGGCGGAGTTCGTGCGAAGGAAAACGCACGCGCTTCCAAGCAAGACTTGTTCATTGTTGCTGACCTTGGCCTGAAAAGTCGCCGCAACATGACCACCGGCGCTAACAAAGACGACCATCACCTTCGCGGTGTGAACATCGAGCGCGACATCGAAGTCGATCAGTGGGCCGACTTGCGCACGGTTACGTCCAGCGAAGCGTGTCCGCGTTGTGATACGGGCACACTGGAAGTTTACAAAGCGATGGAAGTCGGCCACATCTTCAAACTCGGAACGAAGTATTCTGAATCGATGGGCGCAGCTGTGCTGACCGCGGATGGCAAGGAAGTGCCCATTATCATGGGTAGTTACGGCATCGGCGTCGAGCGCATCATCTCGGCGGCAGTCGAGCAGAATTACGACGGCGACGGAATCATCTGGCCAAAGACGATTGCGCCGTTCGATGTGGTCGTCACCGTAACCAACATGAAAGATGAAAAGCTGCGCGAAGCCGGAGAAAAGCTTTATCAGGATCTGCAGCAGGCGGGTTTGGAAGTTTTGCTCGACGATCGTGACGAACGCGCCGGCGTGAAGTTCAAAGACGCCGACTTGATTGGCATCCCACATCGCATCACGATTGGGCGGAAGATCGCGGATGGAATGGTGGAACTCTTCGATCGCCGAACGAAGCAAAGCGAAGATGTGAAGTTGAGCGAGGTCGTCTCGCGCGTACAAAGCTAGTGTTATACCAGGCACGGATGAAAGTAGTTATGATCGCTCACTGCAACTGGAGTCGAACTCATCTGACTGTCTGGAGCATCATCCTCTTCGCACTCGTTTCGACCGGAACGCACGCCCAGGATCCACTTCCCGATCTCGTGCGACGCATCAAGCCTTCCGCGGTGGCGGTTGAGACTTTCGATGCGCGCGGCGAAAAACTTTCGCGCGGCAGCGGCTTTTTCATCGATTTCGATCGAATCGTCACCAATCGTCACGTGATTGAGGGAGCATATCGCGCTGAAGTTCACCTCAACTCAGGCTACGCGTATCAGGTCAAGAGTGTCGCGGCGGTTGACGCGGAAGGTGATCTGGCGCTGCTGAAGATTGACGCGCCGCCAAACCTGGTTCGCCCGCTCTCGCTCGATCGTACTTCGCCGCAGGAAGGCGAAAGCGTCGTGGTCATCGGCAATCCGTTCGGCCTGGAAGGCAGCGTGACGAATGGAATCGTCTCCGCCGTCCGCGACATTCCCGGCTTTGGCCGCATCATTCAAATCACCGCGCCAATTTCTCCCGGATCGAGCGGCAGTCCGGTCGTAAACATGCAGGGTCAGGTGATCGGCGTCGCCACGCTGCAAATCACCGGCGGGCAAAGCGTTAACTTCGCGATTCCTTCGGAACGCATCGCGCAACTGAATCGCACGGCCCAGGCGCAAGGCACGCAGACGATGTTGCTGAGCGAGCTGGTCGTGGCCACCAGCCGCGACAAACACGCCAAGGCCGTGGCGTTATTTCGCGATGGGCTCGGTTTTCTTTCCAAAGACGATTGCGAAAGAGCTCTCCCTTACTTTCAGCAAGCGACGGAATCCGATAGCGGTTACGCCGAGGCCTGGGCGCAGACGGGCTTTTGCAACGAAAAGCTGAGCCGTCACGCCGAAGCGATCGAAGCTTCGAAGAAGGCTGTTGGCATTCGACCGTCGGCTGAATCCTATTTCAACATCGGGCTCGCAAATTACCATTTGAAGCAATATCGCGAAGCCGAAGCAGCTTATCGCCAATCGATCAAACTCGATCCTTACAATGCTGCCGATGCTTACTACGCGCTCGGATTGACGTATCGCGACTCGGGCCAGTTTGACGACGAAATCCAATCGTACAAACAAGCGATCCGTCTGAAGCCCGACTACCTCAGCGCGTACGATCATCTGGGACTGCGCTACTTGCAAGTTAAGAAGTACAGCGAAGCCGCTGAGGCGTTCAAGCAAGTGGCCGCCTTAAAGCCGGGCGATGCGAATGCGCAGAATAATCTGGGTGAAGCCTACGAAGCGTTGGGCCGGCACGGCGAATCGGTTGAAGCATTTCGGCAGGCCATTCGTTTGAAGCCTGATTTTGGGAAGGCCTACTTTAATCTCGGCAAGACCCTGCTCGCCCAGGGCAATCGTGACGCGGCGATCGAGCAGTATGTGATTCTGCAAAACCTTGATGAGGACTGGGCAGAGAAACTTTACAGCTTGATTTATCCGTAAGCGCGCTCTTGAAGCTAAACAGAAATCGAGGCCGGATCGCGCTCTCCCCTTCGCAATCCGGCCTCAACCCACGGTCGCCTCGCGGCCACCGAACTTAAGATTTTTCCAATCCTCGTTAACTATCGATAACGACCTTTCGTCTACTTACTGTTGATGATTGCCGCTCCGTCGTTTCGTTACCAATCACTCCCGCGCCGAGGGAATTGCAATGACCGTGCCAAGACCACCGGATGACTGGAATAGCCAATGGCAAAGGGCAGTTTCTTAAGCACAAAGGGCAAAATGCAGATTGACGATAACAACGACGGCGCACGGATCCGCGCAACGGTGTACGATATCGTCGCCCGCAGACCGGAAATGGAATGAGATCAAGAACACCGGCGAGAATAGCTCTATATGACCTTCAAACAAATCATTGGTAAGTTGGCCTTAGCCGTTGGTCTGATGTTGCTCTTTTTTAGCGGCCCCGGACGCGGTCAATCCCAGAGCGTCAAGCCGGTTGCGGAAGTTCCTTTTGAGTTCATACGCAATCAGATAGTCGTTCAAGTGAAGATGGCCGGCAAAGGTCCGTTCAACATGCTCTTTGACACAAACACTGATCCATCCGCTATTGATCTGGCGACTGCGCGGGAGCTCGGGCTAAAGCTGGGCTCAAAGGGCTATCAGGGGACCGGCGGCGGCACCGAAATCAACCTTGTCTATCCGACGAAAGTTCCGTTTGTCGAACTTGGAAGTGTGATTGCGAAGGAGGTATTCGCGGCAGCAATTAACCTGACAAAACTTTCCGCCAAACTTGGAAAGCCGATTCACGGTGTTCTCGGTTACAGCTTCCTCAGGGATCGGATCTTCCAAATCGATTACCCGGCCTCAAAGATTCGTTTCTATGCTGTGTCGCCGTATCCGGGAATTCAGAATTCGCCTAACACAGTCAACCGAAACGTAGTCGCTTTTCGTTACGAGAATGATGTGCTGGTGGACTCGGTTTTCGTCAACGGCCAGAAGATGCGAGCCACGCTCGACACGGGCGGAAGCAACACATTTGCGCTCACTCCGGAAGCAATAACAATGCTCGGCCTGGAAGAAGAAGCACGGAATGCCAAAGCGGAACTCGCCGCGGGCTATAACGGCGAATTCGAAAGCAAAACGGGCTTTCTAAAGTCAGTGCGCATCGGCAGACTGTCGGTCGACTCGCCTACGGTTTCTTTCTGGTCCGCCGGCACGGGCCACGACAAGAAGAAATATCAACTGTCAATTGGGAATGGCTTCTTTAAAGATTATCTGGTGACTTTCGATTTTCGCAGCAAGATAGTGGTGTTCGAGAGAGTTGAATAAGCCGCAGAGGACTCCCACGATGATCGACTTTGATGACGAACCCGACCAGGAAAAACGAATTGAGAAACTGCGCGGGGAGCTTGAGAAACTTGGCGGCAGCACCTCGCACGATTCCGACCTGCCTGCCGATCTCGAAGAACAATTTCTAAAGCACATTCTCGAATTCGAAACTGCCGAGCCATCGACGCTACTTCAGTGGCTGGAAAACAGCGGCCTCGAAGTTCCATCTCCGGATCAGCTCAATGACGAGCAGTTGCGCGCCAAACTCTGGGAAGTCATCAATCGCATGGCTTCGTTGGGTGCGTATCTTCACAATACGAATCATCTAAGCGAGCGAGCGTTGTACTCCTACCTTTTCGATGAAGGCCTGCGTGAAGACACATTGCTGTTTCCCGAAAACCCAAGTTTTGTTTACGGTCTCGATTTGCTCGGGAGCGGCAGCGATGAAGACATGCAGCTTTACATGAAATACTTTGCCGACGATGAGTATCGCAAACAGTGGGCAACCGACTCTCCCGACTTCGAGATGCCGCCGCACGAAGATCCACCGTTCGATCGCGATAAGGATCTGCCCAAGCCACCGTTCGGATAGA
>DASZZL010000182.1:0-1626 GCA_035545035.1 Pyrinomonadaceae bacterium | reverse complement strand
ACAGCCTCTTGAGCGAAACACGGGCACACGATCGTATGTCACCGCGGTAACATAATGAACTAGGTTTGGTGTAACTATGGACGTGGCCAGTATTAAGCGGCGATTCCCGGCGCATGGGTACGCCGGGATTGCAATCATTCTGGTTGCTGAAGCGCTGCTATTCGGCGGCAACCAACTCGTCGGGCATTGGTTCACGCCGATTGTCTGGACTGGCTACATTCTTTTTGCGGACGCGCTGGTTTTCAAGCTCAAAGGACGGTCGCTGGTGATGACTGACCGGCTGGAGTTCGTGATCATCGTGTTGGTTTCGATTGCCGGCTGGTGGCTGTTTGAGTTCTACAACGCACCGCGCTTTTGGAAATCCGATCTCGAACTCTGGTGGCATTATCACAATCTCGAGCCTAACCTCTTTCTGCGCCGAGTTGGTTATGACTGGGCGTTTGCGACAATCTTTCCGTTGCTCTTTTTGACAGCCGAAGTGTTTACGGTGACGGTTTTCAAACAGAAAGGCCGAGGCCTCGCCATCAAGCTTTCGAAACCGACGCTGATCGTGCTCGTGCTGTTGGGGGCAATCGGAGCAATCGCGCCGCTGCTTTACCCGTCGGCCTGGCTCGCGCCGGTGATCTGGCTGTCCTTTATTCTATTGCTCGATCCTTTGAATGCGATGCGCGGCTGGCCGTCGCTCACCGGTGATCTCGCCCGTGGCGATTGGCGGCGGCTGTGGTCTCTGCTGGCGAGCGGTCTGGTGTGCGGCGTGCTTTGGGAGTTCTGGAACCACTGGGCTCTGTCAAAGTGGACTTACACTGTTCCTTACTTTGGCAACGTAAAGATTTTTGAGATGCCGGTGCTTGGCTTCCTGGGCTTTCCGCCGTTTGCGATCGAATGCTGGGCGATGTACGTTTTCTGTCGCTCTCTGCTGGGCGGCAAACCTGATAAATCTTCCGACGCGATCTGGATCGCAACGAATGCGTAAACACAATTCGAGAACAGTTCTGGCCGCCTTGGTTGTTCTGTTAACCATGATTGCCGCTTCGATTGCGATGTCGGAGCAGGGCAACTCTGTTCGCGCTGCGCGCTCAGGCGGACAGGATGTCCGCGCTCCCGGCACACCCACGCGAATCCGCGCGCGTGAAGCTGGAATTGTAGTCGGCATCTTGCCGACCGGGCCGCTCAACATGATCACGGACGTTGGCGGCGTCGCAGTCGGTCACAATACGATCGTGCGCGGCGAAGACGTGCGCACCGGCGTCACGGCGATCCTGCCGCACGGTGGGAATCTGTTTCGCGAAAAAGTGCCAGGCGCGGTGTTCATCGGCAATGCTTTCGGCAAACTTGCCGGCTCGACACAAGTAAACGAACTCGGCGAGATTGAAACTCCGATCATGCTCACTTCGACTCTGAACGTGCCGCGCGTGGCGGACGCAGTCATTGATTACATGCTGGCGTTGCCAGGCAACGAAGGCGTGCAATCGATCAATCCGCTCATCGGCGAGACGAATGATGGCTACCTGAACGACATTCGCGGACGACACGTGGGCCGCGACGAAGTCTTTGGCGCGATCAAGAATGCGCGCGGCGGATCGGTCGAAGAAGGCGCTGTCGGCGCAGGCACTGGCACCGTGGCAT
>DASZZL010000181.1:0-3346 GCA_035545035.1 Pyrinomonadaceae bacterium | reverse complement strand
CGCGCTATCGAGTTGAACCCAAACTATCCAACTCCTTACCACTGGTACTCGCACTATTTGATCGCGATGGATCGAATCGAAGAATCCCTCATCATGAGCAAACGCGGGCTGGAACTCGACCCGCTCGATCTGGAAATGAATGCACACCTGGCGTGGCATCACTATATGGCGCGCCAATACGGCCAGACGATAGAGCAGTGCTTGCAGACAATAGCGATGGACCCGAATTTCCATGAGACGCACTGGTTCCTCGGATGGGCCTGTGCACAAACGGGACAGTATGCGAAAGCCGTAGACGCGTTTCAAAAGGCTATTGCCCTTTTGGGGGGCAGCCCGGAGATGACGGCAGAACTCGGATACGCCTATGCGGTGTTTGGAAAGAACGACGAAGCGCGGAAAATTCTGGACGAGCTGAAGGAGTTATCAGAGCGGGAATACGTTTCGCCGTATTGCTTGGCGCTGATCTACGCAGGCCTTGGAGAGAAGGATCAAGCGCTGGAATGGCTTGAAAAGGCGTATCAAAAGCGCGTCGCATTCTTGATTTATCTGGGAAGGCAACCGCAGTTTGATGCGCTGCGCTCAGACCCGCGGTTTGTTGATCTGCTGCGACGAATCGGACTGCCGCAGTGACCTCGCCGCTGCGTAATCAAAAATCTTTCCAAGCGTTTATCTATTTACAATTTACGATTTACTATTCACCACATGCGATACAGACAATTCGGCCGCACGGGCTGGCAAGTAAGCGAGATTGGTTACGGCATGTGGGGCATGGGCAGTTGGTCAAACTCGGATGACGAGCAGTCGCTCGAGTCCCTGCAAGCCGCGGTCAATCATGGCTGCAACTTCTTTGACACCGCGTACGCCTATGGGGAAGGCCATAGCGAAAAGTTGCTCGGTCAGACCGTGCGCGCCAATAGCGACAGACGGCTCTACACCGCGACGAAGGTCCCACCGATGAATAAGCAGTGGCCGGCGCGGCCGGAGTCTACGCTGAAAGAATCTTATCCGACGGATCACGTTGAAGAGTATGTGCACCGCAGCCTGAAGAATGCCGATCTGCAAAGCTTCGATCTGATTCAATTTCACACCTGGGATGATGTCTGGTTACGCGATGATCGCTGGCTCTATAAGCTGGACGACCTGCGCAGTCAAAAGCTCATTAAGGCGATCGGCATCAGCCTTAATCGCTGGCAGCCCTGGAACGGCGTGCGCGCAGTCAGGACCGGACAGATCGATTCGGTCCAGGTCATCTATAACATCTTCGATCAGAATCCCGAGGACGATTTATTTCCGGCGTGTGAGGAGATGAAGGTGGCAGTGATTGCACGAGTACCATTTGATGAAGGAACGTTGACGGGCACGCTCACGAAAGAGAGCCGTTGGCCCGAAGGTGATTGGCGCAATACTTACTTTGTTCCTGACAACCTGATTCCGAGTGTCGAACGTGCCGAGGCTTTGAAAGAAACTCTGCGCACGTGGAACCAGGAGCACTCGACAGAGATCACAATGCCTGAGCTGGCCCTGCGCTTCATTCTTACCAACCCAACCGTCAGTACGATTATTCCCGGGATGCGCAAGCTGTCTCACGTCGAAGCGAACATCGCCGCCAGTGATGCCGGCCCGCTGTCCGCGGAGTTGTACGAACAACTGAAAGAACACCGCTGGGTGCGCAAACCCACGCCGTGGTCGCAGTGAAAAGCGCAGACATCCCTGTCGGCACTGAGCGCGCTCGAAAAACTAGCCCTCACGTTGGTTACTCGGATAGAATCGCCGGCGAAATCTACAATTACGCACTCGCTATCGTCGGTGGTATGACAGGCAGGATGATTATTCATGGCAGATGATCAAGAGTCAGGATCCACGGTCGGTGATCTAACTCCGGAAGTAGGAGCCGCGACTGACGTGGCGCCGCTCGGGCGTGCGGACTCAAAGCCCGCACACGAACTGACTGCCGCGGAAGACAGCAACCCGGTCGACTGGAGCCGCGTCGCACAGATGCCGGAGTTCCGCTCGATGGTGAAAGCAAAGCTGCGGTTTATTATTCCGGCGGTCGTCTTCTTTGTCGTTTATTATTTCGCGCTGCCGGTGCTGGTCGGTTATGCGCCCGGTCTGATGTCGAAAAAGGTCTTCGGCGTTATTAACATCGCATACCTTTTTGCGCTCTCGCAGTTCTTCATGGCTTGGATCATCGCCGCGCTCTATCTCCGCGCGGCTGCTAAATTCGACAAGATGGAACATCGCGTGATTGAAAAGGCGTTCCTTTCAAAGGAAGGGAACGACTGACTATGGCCCTTGCGATGTTCCTTTTCTTTGTCGGCATTACGCTGCTGATCACCTATTGGGCCGCGCGGCGCACGAGTGGCGCGAGCGCTTTCTTTGCGGCGAACCGGCAGATCAAAGGATGGCAAAACGGTTTCGCGGTTGCCGGTGATTACATGAGCGCGGCATCGTTCCTGGGCATCGCCGGCATCATCGCCTTCCAGGGCTACGATGGGTTCATGTACTCGGTCGGGTGGTTAGTTGCGTACCTGACCGTCCTCTTGATCGTTGCTGAACCTTTGCGCAACGCCGGCAAATATACGATGGCCGACGTGTTGGCTTATCGGCTTAACGCGAGACCGGTGCGCGCGATGGCCTCGCTCAGCACAATCACTGTCAGCATCTTCTACATGATTGCCCAGATGGTCGGAGCGGGTGCGCTCGTCGCTTTGCTGCTGAAGAACTCCGGCATCAGTTATCACACTGCGGTCATCGGTGTTGGTGTGCTGATGATTGTCTATGTGGTCTTTGGCGGAATGCTGGCGACCACCTGGGTTCAGATCATCAAGGCCATGCTGCTGATGGGCGGCACAATTCTGCTGAGCATTCTGGTGCTGGCGCACTTTGGTTTCAGCTTCGCCAACTTTTTCAATGCGATTGGTCACGTGGTTTATCACGAGAAAGGCGTCGAAGTTGTAAAAGATTTTCTGCAACCTGGGTTAAGGTTCAAGCCTCCTTACGGTGCGCTGGATTTGATCTCACTCGGGATGGCGCTGATCTTTGGCACCGCCGGACTGCCGCACATTCTCGTGCGCTTCTATACGGTGCCCGATGCCAAGACCGCGCGCATCAGCGTCGTATGGGCCATGGGATTGATTGGCACGTTCTACATTCTGACGACGTTTCTGGGTTTTGGCGCGGCTACGATCGTCGGACGCGACAAGATCGCCACGAGCGGTGGTACGAATATGAGCGCTCCTCTGCTCGCGCAGTCTCTCGGCGGCGATTTCTTCTTTGCGTTCATTGCGGCAATTGCCTTCGCGACTATTCTCGCAGTGGTTGCGGGTTTGACTATTAGTGCTTCGAC
>DASZZL010000180.1:0-6454 GCA_035545035.1 Pyrinomonadaceae bacterium | reverse complement strand
TGAATCGCAGCTTGAACATGTTCACTCTGATCGGTCTGGGTGTCGCAGTCGCATACGTCTTCAGCGTCATTGCAAAGCTGTTTCCCGAAATCTTTCCTTCGTCCTTTCGCGACGCTGCGGGTGGAGTGCCCGTCTACTTCGAAGCAGCGGCGGCCATCACTACGCTTGTGCTCCTGGGCCAGGTGCTCGAACTTCGCGCGCGCAGTCAGACCGGCGCGGCGATCAAAGCGCTACTGGGCCTCGCACCCAAGACCGCGCGGCGCATCCGTGAAGACGGTATCGAGGAAGACGTTCCTCTGGATCAGGTGCAGGTGGGCGATCGTTTGCGCGTCCGTCCCGGCGAGAAGGTGCCAGTTGACGGTGTAGTGATCGAGGGCGCGAGCGCAATCGATGAATCGATGGTCACTGGCGAGCCGATTCCGATTGAGAAACATTCCGGTGACCGCGTGATTGGCGCGACAGTGAATGGCACAGGCTCGTTTGTGATGCGAGCGGAGCGGGTCGGCTCGGAGACACTGCTAGCTCAGATTGTTCAGATGGTTGCCGAAGCGCAACGCAGTCGCGCACCCATTCAAAAACTGGCGGACGTCGTCTCTGGTTATTTCGTGCCGGGTGTTGTCGCCATCGCGTTAATTACTTTCATTGTTTGGAGCATCTGGGGACCTGACCCACGCATGGCGCACGGCTTGGTGAATGCAGTAGCTGTGCTAATCATTGCCTGTCCGTGCGCGCTTGGTCTGGCGACGCCAATGTCGATCATGGTAGCGACCGGAAAAGCAGCGCAGAGCGGAGTGCTCTTCAAGAATGCCGAAGCGATTGAGATCATGCGCAAAGTGGACACGCTGGTAGTTGATAAGACCGGGACGCTTACTGAAGGCAAACCCAAACTGGTAAGCGGTGTCACTGCTGAAGGCATTGATGAACAGACATTATTGAAATTGGCCGCAAGTCTGGAGAGAGGCAGTGAGCATCCCCTGGCAGCCGCGATTGTCGCTGGTGCGCAAGAGCGCGGGGTCGAACTCACAGATGCAACCGCATTTGATTCATTGACGGGTAAAGGAGTGACGGGTGAGGTTGATGGTCATAAAGTTTCCCTCGGAAATCGGGCTCTACTAGACGATTTGAAAATCGATCCCGGAGAACTCGCGACGAAGGCCGAGAATTTACGTGCCGACGGCCAGACGGTAATGTTCGTGGCGTTCGACGGTAAAGCCGCGGGTCTGATCGGTGTCGCCGATCCGATCAAAGAAACCACACCGGAAGCGATTGGGCAGCTACACGTAGAAGGCATTCGCATCGTCATGCTCACTGGCGACAGCCGCACGACGGCAGAGGCGGTTGCCAGGAAGTTGAATATTGACGAAGTGGTGGCGGAGGTTCTTCCTAATCAGAAAGTGGACGTGGTGAAAAAGTTTCAGGCTGAGGGCCGATTCGTGGCGATGGCCGGCGATGGCATCAACGACGCGCCAGCGCTTGCTCAGGCTCAGGTGGGAATAGCGATGGGAACTGGAACCGATGTGGCAATGAAAAGTGCCGGAGTTACCCTGGTCAAAGGAGATCTGCGCGGCATCGTCCGCGCTCGAGTCTTAAGTCGGCTGACCATGGGGAACATCAAACAGAACCTTTTCTTCGCCTTTATCTACAACTCGATCGGCGTTCCCATCGCGGCCGGAGTTCTCTATCCGTTCTTCGGTATTCTGCTAAGCCCGATGATTGCGGCAGCCGCGATGAGCTTCAGCTCAGTTTCGGTGATCGGGAATGCTTTGCGTCTTCGGCGAGCGCGGCTGTAACTGGCATTTGAACGAGCGCCCGCGAGTTTACCGGACAGAAAGTAAAAGTCTCGGGCTGCGTGGCAGCATGGATGCGATTGAAGCCTGGTTAGATGAACTAAACGGTCTGATCGGGCGCGAGTCTGGAAGGCCCGAAGGGTCTAAGATAGGAGCAATTCAAAGGAGACAGAAGAATGTCGAGCGGTCATGATTCTCATGGAGAGCACTTGCACGAAGATGAACATTCCCATGGAGCCGACCATTCTCATGGGGCTGGCACGCATGAACATGGTGAAAAGCAGCACGGGCATTCCCATGGCCATGATCAAGGCGGCGGTGCGCATGGCCACACTCACGGCACGATAGATCCTTCCATCATAGCTACCCAGCGCGGGCTATGGGCCATCAAGTGGTCATTCATTGGCCTCTTCGTGACCACGGTCATTCAGGCTGTGGTCGTCTACTTTTCCGGTAGCGTGGCCCTATTGGCCGACACCATCCACAATCTCGGCGATGCCGGCACCGCGATTCCATTGGGCATCGCATTTGTTTTAGGGCGGCGCAAGCCCAGTAGACGATTCACCTACGGCTACGGCCGAGTGGAAGATCTCGCCGGCGTCGCCGTCGTGCTCACGATCTTTGCCAGCGCGGTTGTCGCCGGGTACGAATCAGTCATGCGGTTTTTGCACCCGCAGCCGGTCAGGTATTTGGGAGCACTCGCCTTCGCTTCGATCATTGGCTTTCTTGGCAACGAAGGCGTAGCGATCTTTCGCATTAAGGTCGGCAAAGAAATGGGCAGCGTCGCACTTGTGGCCGACGGCTACCACGCCCGCGTAGATGGTTTCGCCAGTCTCTCAGTGCTTCTTAGCGCAGTTGGCGTCTACCTGGGCTATCAGATCGCTGATCCGATTATCGGCATTTTGATGACTCTGCTCATCCTGCGTATCGTCTGGGAGTCCGCTACCGCCGTTTTCACGCGCATACTCGACGGCGTTGATCCAGAAGTAGTTGATGAGATCAAAAGCGAGGCGAGGCACAGCAATGGTGTTGAAGACGTCAGTGAGGTGCGAGTACGCTGGCTAGGCCACCGGATGCACGCTGAGGTAAATGTCGCGGTGGGTCAGGATCTTTCCGTTGAGCAAGGCCACAACATTGCTAACCAAGTGCGCCACGATCTGCTGCACAAGCTGCAGTTTCTTTCGGGCGTGACCATCCATGTTGACCCCGCAAATGCGTCAGGCGAAAAACACCATCATATCGAGGAGCACACGCACGACCGTGAAGCCGCGCACTCACACTGATTTCGAGATCATAGTTACAGGAGACTTATATGGGTCATAACCATGATCACAGTGCGTCGCTAACTGGTCGGCGTTTGCTTCTGTCGGTATTCATAACAGTTGCATTCGTGATCGGAGAAGCGGTCACCGGCTACTTCTCAAACTCTCTGGCTTTGTTGTCGGACGCCGGCCATAACTTCGCGGACGCCCTCGCGTTGGTTTTGTCCTGGTATGCCCTTTGGATTGCACAGCGTCCGTCCTCCGCGAAACGCACCTTCGGGAATCACAGAGTGGGAATTCTTGTCGCGCTCGTTAATGCCGTCTCTCTCGTGGTGATTGCGTTGTTCATTTTCTGGGAGGCTGCTTCGCGATTGCGCCATCCGGAGCCAGTGCAACCCACTCCAATGATCGTTGTCGCCCTGATCGCGATCCTGCTGAACACCGTAATCAGTCTTTGGTTGAGAAGTGCCGCCAAAAAAGATCTCAACATCCGCAGCGCCTACATGCACATGCTTGGCGACGCGATATCAGCCGCAGGCGTCGTTGTCGCTGGCATTATTGTCGCTTTCACAGGCGCCTCGATTGCAGACCCCGTAGTCTCTATTCTGATCGGGCTGCTTATTCTCTGGAGTTCGTGGGGAATTGTGAAAGAGTCCGTCAACGTGTTGTTAGAAGGTGTTCCCGAAGGGATGGAAATGGAGACAGTCGAACGAACCATTGGCTCTGTCGCTGGTGTGTTGGCCGTCCACGATCTGCACGTGTGGGCCGTTGGGTCCGGCATGGTTTGCTGTAGCTGTCACATTAGTGTCGAAGAACAGAGCGTACGCAGCGGCGAAAATGTGCTTCGCGCCGTGTCGGAAGAGCTGGAGCATAAGTTCGGAATTAGCCACAGCACTATCCAGGTGGAGGTTGAGGGCTGCGACCCGAATGATATGTATTGCATAATGAAGGTAGCGCGTGGTGCTGCCGGAAACAGCCATGATCATAGTTCGCATCAGGAGGATCATGATGACTAAGAACGTAATGCGGATTACGCTGACCATTATGGTGATGGTCTTCCTTCTCTGTCAGCGCGAGTGGGATATTTTTTAATGAGTGAGCAGGTAATCAATCTGGACAGAATTGAACGTTCGAAGTTGATCACAAAAGGCCGTAGGCTCGAATACTTCACAATTGCCTACAATAGCCTTGAGGGACTCATCGCAGTTGTCGCTGGTCTAATGGCCGGCAGCATTGCGCTGGTAGGTTTCGGCTTTGACAGTCTAATCGAAGTCACTTCCGGTGCGGCTCTACTTTGGCGGCTACATTCGGACGCAGACGAGTCACGGCGGGAACGTGTCGAGGCAGTTACGCTCCGCATTGTCGGTGTCTGTTTCCTTCTGCTCGCTGCGTATGTCAGCTACGACTCAATCAAATCGCTGATATGGCGCGAACAGCCACGCGAGAGCATCCCCGGTATCATCCTGGCTATCGCATCTCTAATCGTCATGCCATTACTAGTTCGCTCCAAAAGAAAGGTAGCGCGGGGCATAAAGAGCGGCGCCCTGATGGCTGACTCAAAACAGACAGAGCTTTGTACCTATCTTTCGGCCATCCTCCTTGCCGGTCTCTTACTGAATGCGCTGGTCGGCTGGTGGTGGGCCGATCCTGTCGCGGCTCTCATCATGGTGCCAATAATCGTCAAGGAAGGTATAGAGGGGCTACGGGGCGAGACCTGCTGTGACGATGGGTGTGGGCCAACTGGATCTTGACAGAGATTCGATGTTTTCATTACAGTGGTTGATGGCCATGAGGACGAGGCTCATATCTTTAGTTATATTGTTGGTAGTCGGCGCTGGCGCTGTCGCAGGCGCTCCACTGCACTCCAACGAGCAGTCGTGCAGCGTGGGCGACGCGATGGGCGAGATGGATTGCTGCAAGGCTGCACTCATGAAAGCCGAAACGGCGCAATCCGCATCGGCGCGACTGTGCTGTGCGGTGAATTGCTCGCACGACGGATCGACGCCGCCATCCAGTGTGCGTGTGTCGCCACAATCGCAACCTGCTGTTACGGACTATCAGCCAGGCACGCCCGCTCTTCCGGCGTCCGTTTTGCTAACGCTGCACATCAGTCATTCGCATGGTCCACCCACGGATTCGCATCCCGCATACATTCGACATCTCGCGCTTCTGATCTAATTCCAATCAGGCTGAACTGTGTCTTCTTGCGGCCCCGATGGATCGGGACTGCGAGCGCGCTTGCGCATTCGTGTGCCTTGCGCGCGACAAACCAACTGCTTTGGATGAATGGAGGTTAGAAGCGTGAAAAAGTTTGTAGTCACAATCGTAATTGCAATTGCACTGGGTGTTGTTCTCGTTATCGTGGCAGCGTGTGGTTCAAAGACGGGGGCTGATCAAAGTGTTCCGACCGGCAAAGTGATCAAGACCGTGCCCGTGGGAAATCTGACCGCCACGCTTTCGAATAGCACCGGTCAATTGAAACAGGGCGATCAAGAGGTGACGCTTGCTTTCAACGACGCGTCCGGCAAGCCGGTTGATGCCGGAGCGGTATCGCTCGCCTTTCACATGCCCGCGATGGGCGGCATGGCCGCAATGAACGACGCGGTGACGTTCACGACAACCAACATGCCCGGAATCTATCGCGGCAAAGTGAATATCGAAGTCGGCGGTGAATGGCAGGCGCAGCTCGCCTACGAAGGGCCGGCTGGCAAAGGGAAGACGACGTTTAGCGTGCCGGCCCGATGATCCAAAAACTAATCGAATTCAGCATGCGCCATCGTGGCCTGGTGATCGCGATCTATCTCGGTCTCGCGGCCTGGGGTTACTGGGCGTTGCTGCACACGCCGGTCGATGCGATTCCTGATCTGTCCGAGAACCAGGTGATCGTATTTACGGATTGGACTGGGCGCTCGCCGCAGGAAGTCGAAGATCAGGTTACGTATCCGCTGGTCACGAATCTGCAAGGCCTGCCCGGCGTGCGCGTGGTGCGCGCGAGTTCGGCGTTCGGCTTCTCGATGATCAATGTGATCTTCGAAGACAACGTCGATCTCTACTGGGCGCGGACCCGCGTGTTGGAACGTTTGAATCTTCTCGCGAAGCAATTGCCGGAAGGCGTCACGCCAACGCTTGGTCCTGACGCAACGGGCGTAGGCCAGATCTTCTGGTACACCCTCGAAAGCGATCAGATGAACCTGCGCGATCTGCGCACGCTGCAAGACTGGTTCGTGCGTTATCAATTGAACTCAGTGCCCGGCGTTGCCGAAGTTGCGAGCGTCGGCGGGTACGTGCAGCAATACCAGATCGATGTCGACCCGAACAAGCTGCGTTCTTACGCGCTACCGCTGTCGATGGTGGTCGAAGCGGTCGAACGCTCCAACAACAATGTCGGCGGCAACGTCGTTGAGC
>DASZZL010000179.1:0-43330 GCA_035545035.1 Pyrinomonadaceae bacterium | reverse complement strand
ACCCGTGTTACCGCCGTGAAAGGGCGGTGTCCTAGGCCACTAGACGAACGGGACGCATCGTGATTGATCGCGGCAAGGAAGCGAACCTGTCGAGTAAATCGTAAATGGTAAATCGCAAATAGACAAGAACCGCTAACTATTCATTGTGGAGAACGAGCGAATTTCGATTCGGCAAATCGTCAATCAAACTTGCAAGCGCGCGCGTTTCTTCATCGCTACTAAACGCGAAGCGCAGCGCAAACCCCATTTCCGCAACGGCATAGACAACCTGACCCCAAACAAGCGCGATCTGATTCGGAAAATGAATCTCGAAACGAATCAATTCGCCGGGCTTAACTTCACCGCCAGTCAGAATAAAGCAGCCCGTCGAACTTAGATCACAAATCGAGCCGCGGCCCTGTCCGGTCAATCCTTCCCACCGCGCCTTGAAGTTTATGCGTATGCGCTCTGCTGTTCGTCGCTCTTGCATCAGCCGGACTTACTCGATAATCTCTGTTTGTCGCGTTAGCAATTCGGTAGATCGGATACTTTAGCACATGGAGTTAACCTTGATGATTATCTTTCGTTTCCTTCCGCGCGTTTCTATCGCAGGCCTGCTGTTTTTAACTTGCGGAATCGCCGTTGCTCAACACGATGTTGGCGGCGGCACGACCAGGGATGTGGCCACGCCGGCAGGCAACTCGACGAGCCGTAGCAGCACCGGGGTCAAGCGGACGTCAACGCGCTCGACCGCGAACACTACGCGAAGGCCGCGACCACCCGTCAAAAGAGGGATCAGCGCGGAGCAATACAATCAGCAGGGCGATGAACTCTTCGAGGCTAAGCAGTACGATGACGCACTCGAACTTTACCTCAAAGCCGTGCAGTTAAAGCCCATCGCGCTTGCCTACTATCACATCGGTTGGATCTACAACGATCGCGAAGATTACGATCAGGCAATCCCGGCGCTGCAGCAGTCGGTGCGGCTCGACCCGAACGACGCAGTGGTCTTGAATGAGCTGGGCTACTCATATCGCAATTTAAAGCGGTACTCCGAAGCGCTCGACGTCTACCGGCGCGCGATTGGCGTCAAACGAGATTATGCGACGCCGTATTTTGAGATTGGTTGGATTTACAACGTTCAAGGCCAGTACGCAGAGGCGATAGGACCATTAAGACAGGCGGCGGCGCTCAAGGACAATTATGCCGATGCGAACGAGGCACTTGGCTATGCCTATTTCAAACTGAACCGATCGCAGGAAGCGATCGCCGCGTACGAGAACGCCGTGCAAATGAAGCCGGACTATGGCCTCGCTTATCTTGGGTTGGGGGACACTTATTATTATCAGACCAAGCAATACGCGCTGGCGGCGGAAGCTTACCGGCAGGGCGTGCTGTACAAGGACGATATTCCGGCGGCTTTTTACAATCTGGCTTGGTGCTACAACGAGCTGGGCCGGTATGCCGAGGCGGCGGGAACGGCCAAGCGGGCGATTGCACTGCAGGCTGCTTACCCCGAAGCTTTCGTTGAGCTTGGTTTCGCGAATTACAAAGTCGGTGAGGCGCAGCAGAATTCAGCCCTGGCCCAGAGTCTGTTCAATGAAGCGGTCAACAACTATCGTGAAGCGATTAGATTGAAGCCGGGCTATGGTGACGCCTACACGGGGCTGGGTGATGTTTACTACAGCGATTTGAAGCAATACCCGGAAGCGATCGTAGCCTACGAGCAATCAATTCGCATTTATCCAAACAACTCTCGGGTGCGATACAACCTCGGCTATAGCTACAACGACCTGGAGCGCTATGCCGAAGCGGCGAATCATCTGCGTGAGGCGATACAATTGAAGCCGGAATATGTCGAGGCGCACAGCGAGCTGGGTTTTGCATATCTCAAATTGGGACGGCTGCCGGCCGCGGCCGAAACGTTGCGCACCGCTATCCGGCTCAAAGGTAATTACGCGACGGCGCATTACTATATGGGACTTGTTCACATTGCCCAGCGGAATAGGGTCGGCGCTCAGGCGGAATACGTAATTCTGCAAAGACTCGACCCGAAGCTGGCGCAGAAACTCTTTGACGCTACGCCTCCGAATATGCGCAATTGAAGTTGGCCTAAAACTTCAGTGTTGTTCCGAACGGGGCTGCGGCACCTGGCCCCGTTCGGCTTTTCAAGTTTGATTTCCTGGGCCAACAAAACAGATGCCAACAGCCATTGTTCATCATCCAGTTTTCGAGCAGCACGACACCGGTCCCGGCCATCCGGAAAAACCGGAGCGTTACGCGACCGTGATGAATGCTCTGCGCGGCGACGCAAAACTCTGGCCGAAAGTTTTGGAGATCGAAGCCGGCGAAGCAGCGCGTGGCTATGTTCAGGCCTGTCACTCGCCGCAGCACTTCAAGCATGTCGAGCAAGTCGTCCGCGACGGCTCTGGTTACCTCGACAGCGACACGGTTGTTTCAGTGCATTCGCTCGAAGCTGCACTGCGTGGAGCAGGAGCGCCTTGCCAGGCAATCGACGCATTGATGAGTGGGGAAGCCGACAATGCGTTCGTTCCCGTGCGGCCGCCGGGACATCACGCCACGCCGGACCGAGCGATGGGATTTTGCGTCTTCAACAACGTCGCCATCGCAGCGCGCTATGCGCAATCTCGTTACAAAGAAATCGAGCGCGTCGCGATCCTGGATTGGGACGTGCACCACGGCAACGGCACGCAGGCGATTTTCTATACGGACGCTTCGGTTTTCTATTTTTCGATGCACCAATATCCGTGGTATCCCGGCACGGGCGCGCGCGGCGAAGCCGGACACGGCCACGGGCTTGGCTACACCCTGAATGTTCCGTTGCGAGCGCTGACGGTTGCCGGAGAGCAGCGCCGCACCTTCGACTCGGCTATTTCCGACATTGCTGCCAAATTCAGTCCCGACCTGATAATCATTTCGGCCGGTTTCGATGCGCATAAAGGTGATCCGCTGGGGCAGTTGCTGCTCAGCGACGCGGACTTTGTCGGTCTGACACGAGTCGTGAAGCAGTGGGCGGCCGAAAGCTGCGCCGGGCGAGTCGTGTCATGCATGGAGGGCGGCTACAATCTGGAGACGCTGGGCGAAACAGTGCGGGCTCACGTACAGGAGCTGCAGAGCGAGAGTTGATCTTTTTTTGCAACCCGCAGGGTTGCGAAAGAGTAGCCGGAGGTCGGAGCGCAGCGAAGACCTCCGGTAAGTAGAGAAATCGAGTGCACCCGGGAAGGGTGCCAGAACGCAATATCATAAGGAGTCTTTTCGGGTGCACGACATCCTTCTCTCGCACCCCTTCAGGGTGCTGAATCATTCCCTATCTAGCCTCCGGTGGTCTGCCCTACGCTTCGACCACCGGCTACTATCTGGCAGCCCTTAGGGCTGCACATCATTCTGGCAGAGTGCTCAACTGATCAAGCTAGCCATTACTCAGCTCGTTGCTCTGTACAGGCTCTCTGTCGTGCGGTAAACTCTGCGGACAGCTTAAGAAACAAACCTGAAGACGATCTTTCTCGGGAGATAGCGATGCCAGACCTTGAAATCACTTGTGCCGAATGCGGAACGGCTTTTCCTTTTACTGAACGAGAACAGGACTACTATCGCGAGCGCGGCCTCAGCCATCCGAAGCGTTGCAAACCCTGTCGCGACGCGCGGCGCCAGAACTTTGGCGGGGCGCGCCAGGGCGGAGCGGAACGCGAGAGGTTCGAGATTGTTTGCGATCAGTGCGGCAAGAGCGACAGCGTCCCCTTCAAACCTCAACCAGGCCGACCAGTGCTCTGCGGTGAGTGCTTTGCCGCCAGCCGCGCACAGAATCGCGGGGCGTGAAGGTACAACCCGCAGATTACGCCGCCGCCGTAATGATCACCGATTGAGTTCCCAGCAACTCTGAAAAGTCTTTCGTGTATACGGCGTCGATCTTGCGCGCGTTGCCAACGCATTCCACCAATTCATCCTTCGAAACGAAGCCATCGCTAATGCCCTCGATCGCCCACAAAGGCAAATGAGCGGCGGTCTGCAACAAGTCTTCAACCAGCCCCAGATACTGCTCTTTGGTTTCGACGTGGGCGCTCAATTTTCCCGCGCGATCGCGCCCCGGCTCGCTCGAAAAGCTCTTGCCCTGTCGCAGCCACTCCTCGCGCCAGCTCAACACGCGCGCGTTGCGGCTGTCGGTGGCGCGCGCCGTGCGGGGCAGTCGCAAGAAAAGCAAATCGACGTCGTAGAGCTCAGCCAGGAAATTCTTCACCGGCTGGTTCGAGCTGGGATTCTTTTGTCCGTTATCTACCGGCGGCGAGAGCGTGTGCCAGACGCGGCGAAAAACATTCGAGAGTGACAGCGGCTGACGCAGATCGCGCGTGTCGAGATTGAACGAGAAGACATAATCACCCGTCGCCATTCCCACCGACAGCGCCAGCGCGCGTTTGTAAGGCGACGCGAGCCGCTCGGCGTTCGCGCGCACGTTGTCGAACCACCATGCGTCGGTTTCGTTGAACGAAGTCAGCAGCGTTGGATTATGAAAATAGTTGCGCGGCACGTAAGCATCATCGAGGACGGCGTCGAGATCCTCTTCGGTGAGCGTCTCAGAATTATTTTCGATGAACGCCAGCGATTTGGTCCACGCCCAACGCGCCGGATCGTTCGCTGAAACGCGCACGTCCCAACGCTTCAGATAGAGTCCGAGGTTTGGCTCACCCGCCAGAGGCAGCGCCACGGATCGAAACTTCAGACGCCTCAACACGCTCAGCTCAAAACCGAGCCAACCCATGCCGCCTGTGTTCAGACCGTTTTGTGTTTGCATTTGCAAGACCCGATTACCCACCCGCTACCGCAGGTGGTCCTGACAGAACCTGATTACCCACCCGCGATCGCAGGTGATACTGACAACTTTCTCATGCCGCCGGCTACTGCAACGCTCGGATCTCATCAGCGACGCTCATCGGTTCCGGCGCCGCTTCGACGACGCCAGCATAGGACTGGAGTTCCTTGATCGGCTCCAAAGAAAGCAGCGCGCGCACCACGCCGGGATCGAAATCCAGGCCAGTCCATTCCAGCAGATGCTCGCGCGCCTGACTTTCCGAGTAAGCCGCGCGAAACGGTCGCGCATCCGTCAAAGCTGCGTACGCATCGGCGACACGCAGAATCCGCGCGCCCAAAGGAATCTGTTCGAACCGCAAACCGTCGGGATAGCCGCCGCCATTCCACGATTCATGATGCCAACGCACGAGCAATTGCGCGCCGCGATCGGCGCCGGCCCTGGCCGCTTCGCGCTCGCCGATAATCGGATGACGCGCCAGATCGATTCGCTCTTCGTCGCTCAGCCGCTCGAGCCTGTGAATGTATTCGCGGGCCATCGCGACTTCACCCAGATCGTGCGCCATCGCGGCCACGCGCAGCGAAAAGCGATCGCGCCCGCCGAGGTTGAAAGACCTGGCGATCTGATCCGCAATCACTGCGATGCGCGCCGCGTGCGGATTTGGATAGTGCTCGAATTCGTCGGCCTCCGCGCCGAGGCTGCGAAAGCATTCGATCGTGGAGACCTTGTCGCTGTCAAAAGTATCTATCGTCGGCATTGTTCTCGCTGCCCTATTCGCAATCAGCTCTTGTTCTTCAAACTCGTCAGGAGCGCTCGTGCTGCTTTGTTCTGAGGATCGGCAGCCAACGCGCGTTCAACTTCGCCCTGCGCGCGCCGGCGCAGTCCCAGCGTTTCGTAAAGTTCGGCCAGCATCACCCGATGCGAAGCGTTATCCGGTTCCAAAGAGACCGCTGCCTGCAGTTCGCTCTCGGCGACGCGGCGAGCATTCGTCTCTCCGATCAAAGCGTGGCCATAATTTGCCCGATAGCGAGCTTCGCGCGGCGCCAACATCGCCGCTTCGGCCAACAAACGAATCGCTTGATCGCGCTGGTTTCGTTGGAGCGCCGCCAACCCTTGCTGAAAGCTCGACTCCGCGCGCTCGCTTTCAGGAGCCTTCGCGCCACGCTTCGCTGCGACATCATAAGGTTTTTCCGACGCCGCAATTTTCGTCGCGCCGGCGGTCGGGGATTTCACCCTTAGCTTCGCATCGTAAAATGCGCGCCGAGGACTGTTGCTCAATGTCTCGTAAGCCTGAGCGATGCGGGCGAAGGCTGAGTCTACTCGGCTGCGCAAAGCGGAGTCGCTTTTGTGAAAACGATCGGGATGAAAGCGACGCGCCAGCGAGTGATAGGCGTTCTTAATCTCTTCAGCGCCGGCCAACCGGGCAATGTCGAGCACTTCGTAATGATCCTTCGCGCTTTTCAAACGCGCGAACAGGGCCTGAACGTCACCTGCTTCGTCAACCTTTTCAGCGGCGTTGATCCCGCGGGCAGCCTCCAACGGTGAAGTGCGCGACCTCTGGTGAAGAACATTCGAAGTCCCAGCGCCAAGTACGGCCGGCCAATCGCTGCGCTGTAACAAACCCGACAGCGACAGAGCATAAATCGCTCGAAGATTGTCTTCTTTACTCGCGCCACCCAGCGCCGCCAGCTCGAACAGGCGGACAGAGGCTGACGCGCGCGAGAGGATCGAGGCTTCGGCCGGCAAAAGATTCGTCGCACCTTTTCCAGCGACGGTTTGGTAGGAGACGCCATTCGTTTCGCGAAAACGCGACCCGACAAAGCCCGCGGGCAGATGACGGGCGCACTCCAGCAACAAACGGTTGACGTCAACAGAAACGCGGACGTCGCCGGCCAGGCGAACTCGCGGATCGAATTCCCACGCTCCGTTTGTCCATAAAAGCGCCAGGCGCAACACGTCGGAAACTTGTTTGCTGCGGATTGTGGCCAACGTTTCTGCTGTCACTCGGCCGCGTTGGATTAGCGCCTCCGCCAACTCGTGGTCCGACGCTTTAGCCGGAAGTTCGCTCATCTGCGCATCATTAAATCCGCCAAGCTTTAAAATCTCGCGCAGGCGATGTGCACGCAAGTTTGATACGGCGAAAACCAACGTACCGTCTTCGAAATAGATCGCCACTTTGGCGTGCTCGCGCGAGAGGCGCAGAGCGCCCGAAAGTCCCGCCGTGGTAATTTCCCGAATCAGTTCGGCCAGCGGATGTTTGCTGAGTTGTCCTTCCATGCAATCGAGGAATCGGCGTTTCTTTGGAGCGCAGGCATCCTGCCTGCGGTACGCCGGCATCCATGCCGGCCATCCAACTCCTGTTTTGAATCATAGCGCACGGAAGTAGAGTGGCGGAAGCACAAAAACTCCGAGGGTGGTCGAGCGCGGCTAGGCTTTCGGATGCGCTTTGTCGTACACCTCGATCAGTTTCTCCATGGAAACGTGCGTGTAGATTTGCGTAGTTGAGAGCCGCGCGTGGCCGAGCAGTTCCTGAATGTCGCGCAGATCGGCGCCGCTGTCGAGCAGATGCGTGGCAAACGAATGGCGCAGCGCGTGCGGACTGATGTCGTGTATGCCCGCGCACAGTCGAATGTACTTTTCAATCAATCGCCCAACCGACCGCGTCGTTATGCGCGTGCCCTGATAATTCAAAACCAGGGGCTGCGCGTCGCGCTTCGTTGCCGGCGCGTTCATCAGGAAGGTCTCGCGCACGCCGAGGTAATCCTTCAAAGCCTTCAACGCTGGATCGCCAAACGGCACGATGCGCTCTTTGCGACGCTTGCCGAGGACGCGCAACAGCTTGTTCTTGAAATCGATGTCGCGCAGATTGAGCTGCACCAGCTCCGAGACGCGCACACCGGTAGCGTAGAGCAATTCCAGAACCGCCCGGTCGCGTTTGCCAAACTCAGTTTCAGTGTCCGGCGTTTCGATGAAGCGAACCGCGTCTTCCATCGAAAGGTGCACCGGCAAGTTCTTTTCCTTGCGCGGCGTCGCCACCAGCTTCGCCGGATTCAATTCGACGACGCCTTCGCGCACCAGGAATTGAAAGAAGGTCCGCAAGGCCGCGAGTTTTCTGGCGATCGAAGTTTTCTTCTTGTGGTCTGAGTGCAGCGTCGAAAGCCATTCGCGAATCGTGATGTGATCGATCTGCTTTATGTCCGGTTCGGTTCGCTTGCCCTTGGGATCGACCGGCGCCAGATAATCGAGAAACTGTTCCAGATCGGAAGCGTAATTGCGCAGCGTATGCGCGCTGACATTGCGCTCGTAGCGCAAGTGGTCGAGGAATTGAGTTAAGAGCGCATCCAACATAGCTTCGGGTCGTGGATAGTGTATCCCATATCTAGAGGATCACGGGATGTTGATGAAAGACCGTCGACGGAAAGTGGATCGAGCGCCGTAGGCGCGGCAGATAGTAGCCCCGGGCGTAAGCCCGGGGACCGTGAGTCCTATGGAATAATTAAGCCCGCGAAGCGGGCGACAGAAGAATGGGACGATTGAGATGTTTGATACTAATATCTGCCGCCCCTTCGGGGCCCACAGAATCATTTGAACGAATGTTCCCCGGGCTCACGCCCGGGGCTACCAATATTGCCGCCCGCTTCGCGGGCTCGTTGAACCACTTCACTCTGGATCAAAGAGCTTAAGAGGTACCTTCTCGGATGGCAGCAATGATCTCTCCCGGCGTTTCGGGGACGACTTCCAAGGCTTCTTCGCGGCTGACCTTTTCTTTCTTTGGACACTTGCTTTGGACACTTGAGTCCTAACTTGCGTCTTCACTGATTTCTTACTCTACACCCGGTCGTGATTCTTCACCACAAATCCTTTTCGCGCGCGCACGCGTGCATTCGGCCGCGTCTTTACGCTCACGGCGATGATGTGGTAACGACCGTCGCGTTTGTCCTGGGCTGGGTAATAACTGAGGATGTATTGCTGCGCCAGGTCGGCGGAGATTTGCGCGAACGCATCATCAAGTTCGCCCACGGATTTCGGAATATAGGCAGCGCCGCCCGTCTGCGAGGCAAATTCCTGCATGCGGCGCTCGGCGGCAAGATCGCGCACATTCGCGTTATCGTAGATGCCGGTCTGCACCACGTAGACCTGGCAGTCTTCGGCCAGCAATCGCTGCAACGTGTTATCGAAATCGTGTTCGGGCAAGCGACTGGTTGTGTCTCTTCCGTCGGACACGATAACAACAACGCGCCGTCCGGAGTACGGCTTCAAATAAGCGAGGGCATCGAACATTGCGTCGTACAATGAAGTCGCGCCGTCCGGTTTGCCGAAACTCTCGATTGTTTGCTCCAGCCTCCTCACGTCGTTGGTCATGGGCTGGGCGAGTTCGACGTTAGTTGAGACGGAATATATTGCTGCCTGATCGCTCGGCCGCATTACGTTTTGAAAGAATCTGACGGCGGCGCGCTTTTCAAAATCGCGCGACTCACTCAAGCTGCCGCTGTTGTCGAACAGCATCGCCATCCGAACGGGCGTTTCCGCGCGGCTGATGTCGCTGATCGGGTTCGGTTGGCCATCGACTCGCAGTTCAAAATCTTCCAGTTTGAGATTCATGACCGCAACGCCGCGCATATCGACAACCGTGGTCGGCACCGGCACCAGGTTCGAACTCACTCGCACGACGTCGGTCACCTCTTCGGCTTTGCCTTGTTCGTTATCAGGCTTTGACGATGCCTGCGTGTTCGTCTGTTGGTTAGTCGAGCTATTTGAGTTCTTTGGCTTCGCTACCTGACGCGGCCGCGTGTTGTTGTTTGAGTTAGAGTTGGAATTGGAGTTCGACGGTTTTTGACGGCCTGATTGTGAGTTGGTGGCAGGAGCTATCGATAGCAGCGCCGCAACAACCAGCAGAGCCAGCAGCGAATGCAGACTCCTCGGAAAGGAAAGAACAACAGCGCCGAAGGCGCGGAAGATAATAGCCAGGGGCAAGCGCGCAGCGCGCCGCCCCTGGAAGCTGTCTGTAAAGAATTTAACGCGCCCCGCGAGGGGCGCGATGACGATTTGCCGAATCCCAGCGATCAATTTCTGTCGCCCCTCCGGGGCTCGGTTGTTTCATTTCCCAGCCCAGGGGCGGCGCGCTACGCGCTTGCCCCTGGCTACTTTCTTTCACCATCTACGATGGCTCATTGAACGGTTTCTCTATCAAGGAACCGCCGCCAACTCCGCCTCGCGCTTTCCCCCAATTTCCTGAAGCCATTCGTCCCATTCCTTCAGCGCTAATTCGACTTGCAGCGAACGCCGGTCGCGCTTGCGCCGCACTCGCTTTTGCTCTTCAGCCTCGAGCGGCTGAAGCAGCGCGAACGTAATGTTGACCGGCTGATAGTTCTTCGTCTCTGCGCTCGAAACGTATCGCGCCAGCGCGCCGATTGCACTACGCGGCGGCGCCACCAAAAGTTCTTTGCCATTCAACAACCGAGCGGCGTTGTTGCCGGCCAGCCAACCCATCGCCACCGACTCGACGTAACCTTCGACGCCCGTAATTTGTCCCGCGAAGAAGATGTTTTGATGCGCGCGCATCTGCATGGTTGCCGCGAGCACGCGCGGCGCATTGATGTAGGTGTTGCGATGAATCTGGCCGAACTGAAGAAACTCAGCGCGCTCGAGTCCGGGAATCAAACGCAGCACGCGCGCCTGCTCGCCATAACGGAGATGATTTTGAAAGCCGACCATGCTGTATGCGTCGGCCATTAGATTCTCCTGGCGCAGTTGCACTGCCGCATAAGGCTCGCGCCCCGTGCGCGGATCGACCAGGCCGACCGGCTTCATCGGCCCATAGCGCAAGGTGTCAACGCCGCGGCGCGCAAGTTCTTCGATCGGCAGACACGCTTCGAACCAACGCGTTTCTTCGAAACGCTGTAGCGGGACGCTGTTCGCTTCGATCAAAGCCTGATAGAAGCGCGCGTACTGCTCTTCATCGAACGGACAGTTGAGATAATCGTCGCCGCCTTTACCATAGCGCGCAGCGCGAAATGCAATTGAATGATCGACTGAATCAGCCGCGACGATCGGCGCGATGGCGTCGTAGAAATACATTTGGTCGTCGCCGGTCAGTTTCATTATTTCCCACGTCAACCCATCGGAAGTGAGCGGCCCGGTGGCGATAATCGTGATTGCGTCGCGGGGAATCGCGGTGATTTCTTCGCGCACGATCTTAATCTGCGGATTGTCTTCGATGCGCTCGGTTATGTACTCAGCGAACTGTTGTCGGTCGACTGCCAGCGCCGCTCCGGCCGGCACGCGCGTCGCCGCCGCGGCTTCCATCACCAGCGAGCCTCCGCGCCGCAACTCTTCTTTCAAAAGATAAGATGCAGTGCCGGGCTCATCAGACTTCAAAGAATTCGAGCAGACGATCTCAGCCAGCTTGTCGGTGCGATGCGCAGGCGTCTGCCTGACCGGCCGCATCTCGTGCAAGCGCACACGGGCACCGCTGCGCGCTGCTTGCCAGGCGGCTTCAACACCCGCGAGTCCTCCTCCGACCACAATCACATCAGCCATATACGCCTTGATTCTAACTCCTTGACCTGATAAAGCCCATGTAACAGGCCGATTTTCAGGGCGTGAAATAGCGGTTGGCATCTAACCGTCCGCAAGGATAGAATACCCACGTTTCATAATCGTAGTCGAGATGGTCGCTCTTCTTGCTGCAGGTAACGCAGGTTTCTAAGAACAACTGAAACTGATTGGGAGACTCGATTCGTGTCACAGATAATTCTCGCTGATCTTCGAGGCAGAGACGGGTACGTCAATAAGGACACCGTGGCCGGCGGGTACGGCTCTCGTTTTCAGGGCCACTCGTTCATGACGCGCTTCGAAAAAAATGTTCGCCGCATTTTCCAGAATGTGCCGAGCATTCATATTGGATACCTGGCTGCCATCTTTGCGGAAGCCGGACACAAAGTCATCGTGACGCGCGACGACCAGCCGGTCGACGGCGACTTAGCAATCGTTCTGACGTCGCTGGTCGATTATCGACACGAAGTCGAGTGGGCGCAGAAGGTCAAAGCGAGAGGGACCAAGGTGGGATTCGTGGGCACGCCGGCGACACACCTGCCTGAACTATTTAATGGCGCGGGCGATTTTGTCATCAGCGGCGAGCCGGAAGCCGCGGCGATTAAGATCGCTGCGGGCGAGGATCCGAGCGGTCTGGTTTTGAGTCCCGCGATAAACGATCTCGACTCGCTTCCTTTTCCGCGTTGGGACCTGAACAGACCGCGCGGCTTTGGCTACACCAGCAGAAGCGGGTTCGGACTGACGCGCGCTTTTCCGATGTTGACCAGCCGCAGTTGCCCAGAAAAGTGCACCTACTGCCCGCATCGGATCACGGCGGACTTTCGCGCGCGCTCTGACGAAAACGTGCTCGATGAGATGCAGGAGCTGTGTCGACGTCACAAGAAGGTCCACGTGGTAATGCGCGACCCGCTCTATACTCTCGATCGCGAACGTTGCCGGCGCATCGCCGAGGGGATACGCGAGCGCGGGCTCGAGCTGACTTACGAATGCGAGACGCGCATGGACGATCTCGACGAAGATTTGATTCGCGCCATGCACGCTTCGGGCCTGCGCGAGATCAATTTCGGCGTTGAGTCACCCGATCCGATCGTCCTACGGCACGTGGCGCGCCGGGTCATTCCTCACCAGCACATGCGCAACATGATCAAGCTCTGCTGGGAACTGGGCGTTACCACCACGGCATTCTATGTAATCGGATTCCTGCAAGACACCGAAGAAAGCATCGAAGAGTTGATCCGGTTTGCCGTCGATCTCGATTCTACGTACGCGAACTTCAAGATTCTGACGCCTTATCCGGGCACGCCGCAGTTCAAGCAGCTCAAGCCGCTCGTCGCGGAAACGGATTGGCAAAAATTCGATGGCTACACGCTGAACTTTCGCCACCCAGTGCTGACTCCACGACGTGCACGGCTGATGCTGGGCATGTGTTACTCGCGCTTCTTTCTGCGGCCGTCAAACCTGCTCAACTTTTTCGGGATGCACCGGCATGCGCATCATCCTTTGCTCAAGAAGGCGGACGATTGGTCGTGGCGCCGGCAGGAATATTTCGACCGTCCGTGGATTTCTGAGAGAAAGGCCACACCTGCATGATGCGTGCAATCGCGCGCTACGGCGTGCGCTCCGTGTCCGGCGACGAGAAGGAAATCATCGCGGCGTTTCGACGCGGCGAAGCCGTCGAGGGGCCGGCGATCGCCGAATACGAAAGCCGCTTCGCCGAATATCACGGGATGCGGCACGCGATCAGCGCGTCGTTCGGCCGCATGGCGTGTTACTACATTCTGCGGGCGCTCGATCTTCCGGCAGAAAGCGAAATCATCTTTCCGGCTCTCACGTTCTGGGTTATTCCTGAAATTGCTCGGCGCGCCGGATTGAAGCCCGTCTTCGTCGATGTCGATCCGGCCACTTTTAATATTGATCCCGCGAAGATCGAAGCCGCCATCACCGATCGAACTCGCGCTATCGTTCCGACGCATTTGTACGGCCAGCCCTGCGACATGACCGAGGTCATGCGCACGTCTGAGAAGCACAACCTCATCGTTGTCGAGGACTGCGCACAGGCGGCCGGGGCGCTTTATCGCGGCCGGAAAGTGGGGACCTTCGGACATGCCGCGCTCTTTAGCTTTCAACTGCTCAAAGGAATCAACACGTACGGCGGCGGAATGGCCCTGACGAACGACGCCGCGCTTGCTGACAGCATACGCGCGCAAGCTAAAGCTGAACCGCCACAGAGCACTGGTGATTTGGTCAAACGACTGATGACGGGAGTTGTCGCGCGATCGCTGGTGAGTCCGAAAGGATTCACGTTCTGGGGCTTTCCGATTGGAGCCGCTGCCTCTTATCTTGGCAACTACGATTACTCGAAACATATCTGGGAGAGGATTCGACCGCTAAATTCTTTTCCGCGAACTTATCATCAGCGTTACTCGAACGTGCAGGCCATCGTCGGACTGCGGTCTTTGGCAAAGCTGGATGAGTTCAACGCGCGATCGCGCGCCAACGCGGCCATCTATACGCGCGGATTGGCAGACTGTCGCTCCGTGCAAACGCCGCGCGTTCTGGCGGATGTCGAACACGTTTACTATCAATATTGCATCTACGCTTCCGATCCCGCGCGCGCCAGCCGCCGGGCCATTCGCCGCGCAGTGGATTTCGAAACCACGCACGTTGATGTGTGCTCCGCTTTGCCGCTCTTTGAGGAATTCGCGGCGGAGTGTCCCGGCGCAAAGGTCACTGAACAGGCGATACAGTTGCCGGTCTATTCGCGACTGCGCCCTTCGGATGTCGAGCGCGTACTGAAAGTAGTTCGTGAAGTCACCGACGATCTTCCTCCTCTTAATGAAGAAGCCGCAAAGCCGGCAGTCAGACCACAACCCTTCGTCGTTCGAGACGAGCGGCACGCGAGGGCCAGCTAGTCATCGTGCCGACACTTCTCAGCTTCATCATCAACTTCGCCTTTGTCGCTATGCTCGCTGCGAACGATCTGTCCGGCTCATTCGACAAGAACCTCGCGGTGCGTTTCCTTTCAAAGTATGGTTACTTTGCGATTTTGGTCGCAGCCTTTTGGGAAGGCGAGGCCGTGCTGATCACGGCCGGAACTCTCTGCGGCGCGGGCTATCTGGATTGGCGCTTGACGATCCTGGCGGCGGCGATTGGCGGCTCGGCCGGCGATCAGATTTATTTCTACGCGGCGCACGAAAGGGCCGCGCGCGCAATCAATAAGTCAAAGCGCCTGCGCAGGTGGTATCCGAAGATCAGTAAATTCGTTCTACGTCACAGCACCATCGCTGTGTTGCTGTCGCGATTTGCTGCCGGGCTAAGAATCACGATCCCGCTGGTGTGCGCGACTGCCGGAATGCCGGCCAAAAAATACAGCACGCTCAATCTGGTGAGTGGATTCGCCTGGGCCTCGTTCTGGGTGGCCATCACATATCAAATCGGAGTACACATGCGCGCCGGCTGACTTCAGCACATGGACTTCAACTTCGAAGACGATCTCTCTTCTGAACAAGCAGACCAACTCGTCCGGGAAACTGTCGAGAACTTCAATTCCTACCTGAATCGCTGGCCCGATCCCAAGACTGTCGAAGGCGCAGTGGTCGAATGGTTTGGCGAAGGCTGCATCCTGCGTGATGTACATGGACGCGAGTTCATCGATTGCCTGGGCGGGTTTGGAATCTTCGCGCTCGGCCATCGCCACCCGAAAATCATCGCCGCCATCAAACAGCAGATGGATCGCATGGCGCTCCATTCGCAGTGGATGCTCAATTCGCGCTCGGCAGATGCGGCAAGACGTCTCGCGGAAATCACGCCAGGCGATTTGCGCAAAACGTTCTGGTGCTCGACGGGAACGGAATCAGTAGAAGGCGCGCTGAAACTCGCTCGGCTCTACACCGGCAAGCCCAAATTCATCTCGACAATCAATTCATTTCACGGCAAGACGATGGGGTCGCTCTCCGTGACCGGGCGCGATCTTTTTCGCAAACCGTTTCTGCCGTTGCTGGAGGCGGCGTTTGTTCCCTACGGCGACGCCGCAGCAATCGAGAAAGCCATCGACGATCGGACCGCCGCGGTAATTCTGGAACCGATTCAGGGCGAAGGCGGCGTGATCGTTCCGCCTAACGATTATCTTCCGGCGGTTCGTCGCGTCTGTACTGATCGGGGCGTGCTGTTAATTCTCGATGAAGTGCAAACCGGACTGGGGCGCACTGGCAAGATGTTCGGATGCAATCACACCGGCGTCGTGCCGGACATCATGTGCCTGGGCAAAGCGATTTCCGGCGGCGTGATTCCGTGCGCGGCTTTCCATACGACCGACGAGATTTTCGCATCGTTCCATCCGAACCCGTTCTATCACACGTCAACTTTCGGCGCGAATCCCATGGCCACGACGGCCGCGGCGACGACAATCCAAACTTTGCAGGAAGAAAAACTCGTCGAGCGTTGTGCTGAAATGGGCGGTTACTTCATGGCTGGCTTGAAAGAGTTACACAATCGCTTCCCTGAGATTATTCAAGACGTGCGTGGGCGAGGACTGCTGATTGGTGTCGAGATTGTCGATGCGAAAGTTGGCGAGTCGCTGGCCCAGCGAATGTTCGATCGCAACGTGCTGATCGCCTACACGCTGAACAAACCGGAAGTGATTCGCATCGAGCCGCCATTCGTGATCACGCGCGAAGTGATCGATACTGCGCTTAGTCGCTTTGAAGAATCCTTGAAAGAAGAGGCAGAAGCCCGACCGTGAGGGAGGGCGCAATGAAAGAACACTGATGCGCAAAATGTTCATTGACGGCGAGTTTGTCGCCAGTCTCTCGGGTGAGGCTTTCGCGGTTGAGAATCCCGCGACCGAAGAGATGATCGACGATGTTCCTCGTGCTCGCGCCGAAGATGCCGATCGGGCGGTGCTCGCCGCGTTGAAGGCGCAGGATGATTGGCGCTTTGTTCCCGGAATCGAAAAGTGCGAGCTGCTGCACGGCGCCGCGCGAAATATGCGCGAACACCGCGAACGGATCGCGACGCTTCTGACGCAAGAAGGCGGCAAGCCGCTCATTGAAAACATGGACGAAGTTGAGTGGGTTGCGGCGTGTTTTGATTACTACGCCGAAGTCGGCCGCCACGAATCCGGCCGCGTGATTCCGCCGGTGCAGCGCCATCAAATGAACTTCGTGATGAAGGAGCCCTACGGCGTGGTCGTCTGCATCGTGCCGTGGAACTACCCTTTGCTTTTGATGTCCTGGAAAGTCGCGCCCGCGCTGATGGCCGGCAACGCCGTGATCATCAAGCCTTCGGAACACACGCCGCTTTCGATATTGCTGCTGGCGGAGATCGCGTTTCAGGAATTCCCCAGGGGAGTTGTCAACGTCGTCACCGGTTATGGACAGGAAGCGGGCGAGCCTCTGGTCGGCCACCGGCACACGCACGTCATCGCGTTCACCGGCAGCGTCGCCACCGGAAGACGGATCGCACAACTCGCCGCTGAACGCGTGAAGAAAGTAAATCTCGAACTTGGCGGCAACGATCCTTTCATCATCTGCGATGACGTCGATCTCGAAGTGGCCGTGCGCGGCGCGGTCTGGGCCGCGTATCTCAACATGGGCCAGGTCTGCACGTCGGGTGAGCGCTTCTACGTTTTCGATTCCGTCGCCGACAAATTCATCGATCGCTTTGTCGAATTCACGGGAAGCTTACGAATAGGCAATCCCATGGGGCCGGACGTCGATCTTGGTCCGATGATCTCGGCGGCGCAGCGTGAGAAAGTCGAGAAAAAACTCGATCAGGTTCGCGAGATGGGCGCCAAAGTAATTTACGGCGGCAAGCGGCCCGCGAATTGTTCGCGCGGCTACTATTTCGAACCGACAGTCGTCGTCGATGTCGATCATTCGATGCCGTTGATGCGCGAGGAAACGTTCGGCCCCGTCGCGCCGATCATGAGAGTCAAAGACATCGACGAAGCCATCGCGCTCGCGAACGATTCCGAATACGGGCTGGGCGCAAACATTCTGACGAACAAGCTTGAGTACGCGATGAAGGCTGCGGAACGAATCAAGGCCGGGACGTTTTGGATCAACGATCCTTTGACCGACAACGATGCGGGACCGTTTGGCGGCATGCGCATGTCAGGCGGCGGCCGTGAGCTCGGCGCCGAAGGCCTCGAAGAGTTTCGCGAAACAAAACACGTCCACCTTGATTACCAGCTCGAGATGAAACCTTACTGGTATCCGTACGATTGGAGCAAAGGCAGGAAAACTTAGTGTCCATGCTCACTGAACAAGTGTGTAGTTTTCCGTGCCCAAGGTGTAACGAACTCATCAACACCGGCATGGACAAGTGCAGTTATTGTTCTGCTCCGATTGATCCCGCCGAGGCCGAAGCTGCCGCCGGCATTCAGGACCAGGTCAACAGAGCGTATAGCGACGCGAGTTTCAACAGAAACATGGCGGTCGGGATGTGGGTTTTCTTTTTGATTCGTTTCATACCACTCGTCGGCATAGTCGGATGGGTGGGAATGTTGGCCTTGTTGGTGTTGGTTCCTATTAAGCTGGTCGTGTGGCAGGTGAGGTTTGGTCGTATTAAGACGGCCGATCCTGATCACAAGCGCGCGCGGATGAATCGGAATGTTGCTTTCCTGATATGGATTCCACTGCCCTTGTTGTTCGTATTTGCAATTCTGGTTTTGGCTAATAGTTTCTGAACCGTCCCTTATGAGAATCATCATCCTCGGCGGCTGTGGCGCGATGGGTTCGGAAGCCACTCGCGATCTCGCGCGCACCAGCGATTTTGAAGAGATAGTCATTGCCGACGCCGATCTGACGCGCGCGCAAGCGCTGGCCTCAGAACTGGCTCGCGGACGTGTCCGCGCGATTCAGATTGACGTCAACGATGAAGCGGCTTTGACTGAAAGGTTGCGCGGCTTTGATGTCGTCGCGAATTGCACGACTTATCATTTCGGATTGATCGTCACTCGCGCGGCGATCAATGCGCGCGTGAACTATCTCGATCTGGGTGGACTCCACAACACGCCGAAGCAACTTGAGATGGATGAAGATGCGCGGCGCGCAGGTGTGACCATCTGTCTGGGCAGTGGCGCGACTCCGGGCGTTACGAATCTGATGGCCCGAGCCGCCGCCGACCAGCTCGATCAAGTTGACGAAGTCCACATCGCTTTTGCTTCGTTCCGATCGATTGCGCCGTCACCGGGTTTGTTGGACACGGTGCTCGATGAGTTCAGCCCGAGCAGTCGCAGGTTTTTTTGGCAGGAGGGGGAGTTCATCGAAACGCCCGCCTTCTCTGGCGCGAAGCAAGTTCGTTTCGCCGAGCCGGTCGGCGAGATCGAAACCTTCTACGTGCCGCATTCCGAGACGCATACGATTCATCGCTTTCTCGGCAAAGGCGTGCGCCTGGTCGATGTGCGCGGCACCTGGCGGCCAGAGATCATGCGCGCGCTGCGCACGTTCGCTGATCTCGGATTAACCGGCGAGGCCACTGTTGACTTGAATGGACAAAGGATTCCGACCAGAAAGCTTTTGCGTGCTCACATTCTCGAGCACGCCGCGGACTTTTGTGGGGAAGGTGAGTGGGCCTTCTTGCTGAACGTGGAAGTGTTAGGACAGCAAAACGGACGCGCGTCTCGGATTGAATACGTCAGCCGTCATCCTCCGCGCGCCGAATGGGGCACGTCCGCGACGGGGCGGATGACGGGCATTCCAGCTTCAATCGCGGCGCAGAAACTCGCGCGCGGAGAAGTCAGCCGAACTGGAGTGTTGGCGCCCGAGGCGTGTTTCGATCCGCAATCGTTTTTCAATGAACTCGCACGCCGCGGAATAATTATTGAGCAGCGGTGAGGATGACGGTGTAGTTTCGTTTGCGGCTCTGCCGCCCCGATGTGCGGAAAGGCTTTGCCTTTCCGGTACCGGTTGATTTGAATCCTGACGAGGCTACGCCTCGCCAATGCTCAATGCTTCTTCTTCCGGCGCATGACTTTCTCATGCGCTGTTTTCGTCAAACGCGCCACTCGTTCTGCTTTGGTTTCGCTTTGACGGGGTCCGGAGCGGGGTTCGTCGGCGTGATGCTCGTGCATCTCTTCCTGATTTTTGTGAAAATCGAATTCGTCGACGCGCGTCGCCCCGACTTTGAAAGTCTCGATGTTGCGCGTTTGATCTCGCATGATTGCTCCCTTCATTAACTGCGTCGGGTTGACAGTGAAAACAAGCGGTTCGTATAGTTCAGATGCCGAAACGTGCCGGCTTAGCTCAGTTGGTAGAGCGTGCGATTCGTAATCGCAAGGTCATCGGTTCAACTCCGATAGCCGGCTCCAGTTCCTGCCAGTTTAGAACTATAATCTCCTCGGACAGCTCAAACAACTATCGAGTGGGAAGGTGCAAGACTTGGCCTTGTGGCCGTACTCACAATGCAGGAGGTAGCTGATGGACGAAGCGATGGCAAAGAGAATTGCTGAATTGGTTTTGCATTCGATGCAATACCAGACTGCGATCTTTGGCATGATGGGCGTCATTGTGGGTGCGACGATTCCCGCGCTCGCTAGTCTGTTGATTCATTGTTTGAAGCAGCGTGCTAAGACCAAGGCAGATAGGCCAAGAAAAGAGCTCTTGCTCACCATGCTCCACGACCGGACGCCTCCGCATACCGAGGGTTGGAGGAACTTCAACACTCTCAAGCATGTGATTGGCGCAGATGAGGAGACAGCCAGAAGACTGCTGCTGGAAATTGGTGCGAGAGGGTCGGAAGACGGACAAGACAAGTGGGGGTTGCTGAAGTATCATCCCCTCACGAAAGCGGCAAAGGGCCTCCAGAAAAAGTGATGGCGGCGCGTCGGTCGACTAGTCGGTCGGTTAGTGGAGCCCAGGGATTTGACTTCATGATTGCCACCAAGAATGCACGACGGTCTGTGAGACTAGGATTCCTATTGCCGGCTTGTATGGTCTTGATTTCCGCCTGTGCTGCGTCCGATCAGAAACCACAGCAATCCCCTTCAGAAGAGCTCTTAGTCGCATCGTTGTCGAATGACCCGGCAGGCGTGAGACTTGCACTGCAGCATGGTGCTAACGTGAATGAGAGAAGCTCCGACGGGAATACGGCCTTGATTAACTCGTGCCACTTCTATGGTCTACAGCTCCAAGCCTATGCGACACTCCAGACTAAGCAGGAGGAGGTTGATGATCTTCGAAAGAAACACCGCGAGGTAGTTAAAGATCTGATTTCTGCTAGTGCCAATCCGAACGCCATCGATCAGACTGGCATGACGCCGTTGATGTACGCGGCCGAGTCTGGCGATGAAGAGGTTGTTCTCTTGCTGATCGGAGCTGGCGCAGACCTCGCCAAAAAGGATAACTCCGGAGCGACGGCTGCAACGCATGCACTCAGTCATGATCATGAAAAACTGGGACGCGACTTAGAGTCATTGGCCTTGGAGCAGCCAAGTCCTAGCCCGACTGCCTCAGAGTCTAAGTTCAAGCAGAACGTGAGACGAATATGGTCACGCGGCCCTGCGGGCAAGTGACTTTAAGAATTCGGGATTGAACTTAACTACTTCTTCTCGATCACAAATCGCATCCCGAACATTCGCCCGACGCCGTTTGAGAACATTCCAAAGTCGGCGCTGGCCAGGCTGCGAAAGTCTCGCGGATAGAAGTCCTGGACGTCAGGGAACGGCGGTCGCCGGCCGTGGTTCCTGAGACTAACCTTGGGGCTGACTCTGAGGCCATAGCTTTTCAATACCTGCATCTCTAGCGAAAAGAATCCGGGAAGGTGAACCGTTTGGTTTCGCGCGCTCACGAAGTGTCGACTAGAGTTTCCGTTGAATGTGTTGTAGCTGGCGCCTGCTTCTATGAAATGCGAGCCCCCAAAGCTTGGACTAGTCTTTCTATACTCCGGCGCATAGGGATTCGTCAGCACGGTGCTGTTGACCGTAAGTCTGCTCTGACTTGCGCGCGAGCCTTTCACGTTCAGCAGTCCGTCAGGCCCGTGCACGACTCCCGGAAGTGACCGCAGTGCGTTTTGAAAGAGTTCGTTCACCGGCGAAATGGTTTGCACGGTTTTCTGTTCGAGCTCGCCTGCCGGTTCCGCATCGCTGATGTTTAGTCCGACGCGCTCCGCTTGCGCGGTGATGTCCGCAGGCACACTGTTTACTTCCAGCTTTACGTTCTCGACTGTCGTCTCACCGGCATGAATGGTGATCAGCCGGGCCACCTTCTCGAAGCCGTCGAGCGTGACTTCGAGCGTATAACGCCCGGCGGGCACGCTGCCAAATTTATATTCACCTGAATCATCTGCGATTGCAGACATGGAACTATCTTGCGACGTTTGGCTCAGTCGGACCTTCGCGCGCGGAGCCCTGTAACTCTGACCGCTGGGGCCAGCGGCCCTGACAGTGCCACGCAGCGCGCCCATAACTGACTCGCCCGCGCGCGACGCCGCCGGCGTGACCAACGAGACAAGAGCCAGGAGAATCGCGATTAGATAGGTTGGTGTCGCGTTTGACTGTAAGGTATTGCTGGCTCGAATGTGCCTAAAGGGGCCGACAGACTTGTTCATATTGAGTTGTTCCGAATCGATGTGGATTCGCTATACGGACAATTGGCTGGATTGCCAATGCGCTCTTTAGTTTGATGAGATGATCTTCAGGACGAGTCTTCTGGAAGGCGTGTCAGGTTTCCGCGAGGCTAAGAAAAACTTGACCGGCAGAGCCAGTCAATTCCGATAGTAACCGATTGGGGCCCCAGGCTGCAATAATTCTCCTTTGAAGACGGACAGAATCGAACAGATGCGGTGACATGCAGAGGGAAAACGCCCCAGGAAATCAAACTCATGCGGCTTTCACCGACACCAACCATCGGCTTGGCAGTTATTGTGCCCGCCGATTTCACTCTGCTTCGTATCCATGCGCCTTCGCTGGCCACGCCGCGATGAAGAGCAATGTGCCGATCGCCGACGCGATGATCAATCCCGCGAAGCCTGCATCCCATCCGTAGCGTTGCACCAACGCGCCCAATCCCCAACCGGAGAGCACCGTGCTCGCGTAGCCGAAAATGCTCGTCAATCCGATAGCAGTTGCGGCGGCGCGCTTCGTTGCAAGATTTGCCGCGGTCACTGCGAGTAAGCATTGAGGGCCGTACACGAAGAAACCTGCAGCGCCCAGTACCGCAGTGGTTAGTAGTTCAGAGTGCAAGGGAAGTTTCCAGAAGGCGAACAGCGCGACGCCCGCCAGCGCCATGTAGACGACGCAAGCACGCACGGCGCGTCCGCCGAGAAATCGATCGGTGATCCAACCGCCAAACATCGCGCCCAGCGCGCCGGAGAATTCAAATGCTGCCACCATCCAACCGGCGTGAGTAATCTTCACGTGCTTGAACTCAGTCAGCAACGTCGGTCCCCAGTCGAGGACTGCATAGCGAATGACGTAAACGAAAAAGTTCGCCAGAGAAACGATCCAGATGTATTTGTTGAGAAAGACACGATCGATCACGAAGCGTCTGAACTCGGCGCGCGATTCGTGCTTTTGAGAGTGGCGCTCGGTGCCTTCGACTTCCGGCAGGCCGACGGACGGCGGAGTGTCAGGAAGCGTGAACCAGATGAAGGCGACGCAGACAAATGCGATCACGGCCGGAACGAAGAAAGCGACGCGCCAACTGATCAAAACCAGATAACTGCAAAGGATGACGATCAGTCCGCCACCGATCGAGTGCGAGATATTCCAGATCGACATTCGGCTGGCGAGTTGCTTGGGCGGAAACCAGTGAGCCAGCAGACGCGCGCACGGGGGAAAGCCCATCCCCTGGAACCAGCCGTTCGCCATCCAGATCAAACCCAGCACGACGACCGCTGAGTTGAAACCGAAGAACACATTCATTAGCGCCGAAGCCCCGAGGCCGAACGCCATGAACGCCCGCGCGTTCGCGCGATCACCCCAAAATCCGTTGGCGAATTTCGACACGCCGTAGAGCAATCCATGCAGAGTGAGGAACAGACCGAGCTGAGTTTTCTTAATGCCGAGGCCGTGTTCCAGGTAAGGCATCGCGACGCTGAGGTTCTTGCGTACGAAATAGAACGTCGCATAGCCAATGATCGAACTCAGCAGAACGCGCTTTTGCCAGTGACGATATTGTTTCGAGACTTCAGCCGGGTGGTCTGTTTGAATGGGTATTGCCGGTGCGGGCGCGAAAATCTTAAGTAAGCGCCCGAAGACCGATGGTTGGAAGATTGATTCGGCAGTCATGTAATCGGGCACGATTCGGTTCGCTCCGGAAACGCAGCGAGTTTAACGTGCACCTTGAATATCGCAAAGCGTAGGGTTTCGTTACGAGCGTCGCATCATGAGGTCAGTACCACCTGCGTGAGCAGGTGGGATCATGGGTCAAGTAGACATGAGTGCCTGACCCACCCGCTGACGCGGGTGGTACTGACTTATGACGGGCTTGCTTAATCTCTCGCGAGACCTAAAAATACTTTCGCATGATCCTGAACCGCGATCGGACGGAGGCTTACGAGCGTGACGGTTTCCTGGTGCTCGAAGACTTCGTTGACCAGAGCGCCTGTGACAGTTTGCGCGCGCGGGCGGAAGAACTCGTGCGCGATTTTGATCCGGCTGGCGTCGTCTCGATTTTCTCAACCCACGAACAGACGCGCACCAGCGACGATTACTTTCTGGAGTCAGGGGACAAGATTCGTCTCTTCCTCGAAGAGAATGCTTTTCTTCCCGATGGAAGGTTGCGGCAGAGTAAGGAGCGATCGATTAATAAGATCGGCCACGCGCTTCACGATCTCGATCCGGTGTTCGATCGTTTTTCGCGCACGCCCGAAATCAAACAGCTTGTTTCCGATCTCGGCATCGGTGAACCTCGCCTGTTGCAGTCGATGTACATCTTCAAGCAGCCGCGCATCGGCGGCGAAGTCACCTGTCATCAGGACGCGACGTTTCTTTTCACCGAGCCGCTGCGCATGGTTGGCCTGTGGTTCGCGCTCGAAGACGCGACGATCGAGAACGGATGCCTTTGGGCGATACCGGGTGGGCACAAGCTCGGCTTGAAGTCACGATTCATGCGCGCCGAAGGCGGCGGCACTCGCTTCGAAGTATTCGACGACACGCCGTGGCCGGAAGAGAATTTGCAGCCGCTCGAAGTAGAGAAGGGAACGCTGATCGTTTTGCACGGCCTGCTGCCTCACTTAAGCCGCGAAAACCGATCACCCAAATCACGACACGCTTACACGCTGCACGTCATCGACGCTTCTGCGCGTTATTCCAAAGACAATTGGTTGCAGCGATCGGCGGAGATGCCGCTACGTGGATGCTGATCCTCTTTCAGTGTTTTGGGGACGGGAGGATCTGCGAGGCCGATGTTTACGAAGCGAGTCTGTAGATAACCGGGCGGTACGATGGTTCGGGAATTGGCTTGCCCTCAGTCCGCGCACTATCGAGCCAGAGTTGCTTGGCCGTTTCTACTTCCGCCAATGCTTTCGCCGGCGTGTCACCAAACGCTGAGCACATTGCGAGATCGGGAATATCCGCGATGTACCCTTCGTCTTCTTCGCTAAAAAAAATATTGATGTGGTAATCCTTCATCGGTCATCTCCAAGTTCAAGATTGTATTTTTCCACAAGTTTCAGGAATTGGCCAATCTGGTATGGCTTTGCTCTGCCTCGAACCTCCTGAAGGTTGAGCAATTCTCTCACACGAGGGTGAACGAAAATGTGATGGCTTCCACTGGATCGAGACAACCGGAAACCAAACGCCTCAGCCAGCTTAACCATATCACTAAACCTGAAGTTGTTTGGCGTGGTGAGGGTTCTTTGAAGCAGCTTCTTGCTCATGGGAATTGGCCGTCACTCCACCGTCACCGACTTCGCCAGATTCCTGGGTTGGTCGACATCGCAGCCGCGACGCACGGCGATGTGATAAGCGAGAAGCTGCAGCGGAATGATCGAGAGAATTGGCGAGAGCAGGTCGCTCGAAGCGGGGATCTCAATGACATGATCGGAAACGACCGACGACATTGAATCTCCTTCGGTCAGGACGGAGATCACGATGCCTTCGCGCGCCTCGACCTCGACGATGTTCGAGTGAGTCTTCTCGTAGCGGAGTTCGGAAGCGCGATTGCCCGCTTCACGCGTGTTGATGAACATCACCGGCAGTCGCTCATCGATTAAAGCATTCGGGCCGTGCTTCATCTCGCCGGCCGGGTAGCCTTCCGCATGAATATACGAAATCTCTTTCAACTTTAGAGCGCCTTCCAGCGCGACGGGGAAGTTGATCCCGCGACCCAGGTAGAGAAAATCGGTTACTCGGAAAAACTTACTCGAGAGTGCTTCAATTTCGTCGCTCTGATTGAGAACATGCTCCATTTTCACGGGAAGCTCCGCGAGTTGCTGCGCGTGTGCCAGGCTTTGCTCCGCCGAAAGCGCGCCGCGCAGTTGGCCGAGATACAAACCGAAAAGATAAAGCGCGATCATCTGCGCCGTGAAAGCCTTGGTTGACGCGACGCCGATTTCCGGTCCGGCGTGAGTGAGAATCGTGCCGTCTGCTTCGCGCGTGATCATCGAGCCCTGCACGTTGCAAATGGAAAGCACTTTCACGCCGCGCTCTTTCACTTCGCGGAGAGCGGCGATTGTGTCGGCGGTCTCTCCGGACTGTGAGATCACCAGCAGCAAAGTGTTTTCATCAAGGACGGGATCGCGATATCGAAACTCGGAAGCGTAGTCGACGTCGACGCTGATCCGTGCGAGCTGCTCGATCATGTACTGGCCGGCCAGCCCCGCATGCCATGACGTGCCGCATGCCGCAATCTTGATCGAGTTGAAGCGCTTGAAGTCGGATTCCGTGATCCCACGGAACTCGTCGAGAAAGACCCGGCCGGTTTCCAGAGAGATGCGGCCCTCTACCGTCTCGCGTACGGCGCGCGGCTGCTCGTAAATCTCCTTAAGCATGAAGTGCTTGAAGCCGCCTTTTTCCACTTCGATCGGATCCCAGGTGATGCGCTGCATCGCCGGCTCGATTTGATTGCCCGCGAAATCAGTGACGCGAACCGAGTTCTTTGTCATCACAGCAATTTCGCCGTCGCCGAGAAAGAAGACATCGCGCGTGTGTTCCAGGATCGCGGGAATATCGGAAGCGACGAAGTACTCGCCGTCGCCGATTCCGATGACCACGGGAGGACCCTGTCTAGCGGAGATGATCGTGTCGGGTTCGTCCGCGGAGAGCATCGAGAGCGCAAAGATCCCGCCCAGTTCCAGCACGGTTTTGCGAACAGCGTCTTCAAAGTTGGCGCCACTTTTCAAGTGCTCTTCGATCAAATGGGCGACAATCTCAGTATCAGTTTCAGTGACGAAGCGGTGATCTTTCTTTCGCAGCTCGTCCTTGAGTTGCAAATAGTTTTCGATGATCCCGTTATGCACGACGACAAGACGGCCGGAGCAGTCGCGATGAGGGTGCGCGTTTTCTTCCGTGGGTCGGCCGTGCGTGGCCCAACGCGTGTGGCCCACGCCGTAAGTGCCATCGAGAGGTTTCTGCCGCAGCGCTTCTTCGAGGTTGCGCAGCTTGCCTTCGGCCCGGCGGATTTGCAGCTTGTGGTTTTCGTCAACGACAGCGATTCCCGCCGAGTCGTAGCCGCGGTATTCAAGCTTGCGCAGCCCGTCGATAATCAACGGCACTACTTGTTTGTTTCCGACGTATCCGACTATTCCACACATAAGACAGTAGGCAGTAAGCAGTAGGCAGTAAGCGGAAAAACGTTTTGTCTGAACGGGTTATTTCTACTTTTCATCGAGTTTCTTCTTAATCTTCGCCGGCACGCCGGCGACTAGCGTGTTTGGTGGCACGTCTTCAGTAACAACCGAGCCCGCGCCAGTCACCGAGCCGCTGCCCACGCGCACCGGCGCGACTAGCATTGTATCCGAACCTATTCTGACATTGTCTCCGATTACGGTTGGGTGCTTGTGCTTGCCGTCGTAATTGCAGGTGACCGTGCCGGCTCCGATGTTCGTGTTTTCGCCTATCGTGGCGTCGCCCAGATACGACAGGTGCATAGCCTTTGTGCCGCGACCGATCCGCGACTTCTTAACTTCGACAAAGTTTCCGACAACCGCGCGCTCTTCCATGCGCGTGTTCATTCGAAGATGAGCAAAGGGTCCAACGGCGCAATCATCGGCTATCTCTGAGTCGACGATCACACAGTGATCTTTAACAAGGACTCGATTGCCGAGACGCGAATTAGAAACACGCGAACCCTGGTAAATCTCGCAGCCTTCGCCGATGACGGACCGGCCTTCGATATGCACGTTGGGGTGAATCACGCAATCGCGTCCGACCTGTGCTTCGCTACTGATGTAAGAATGCGAAGGATCTATGAAAGTTACGCCCTCATCAAGCATCAAGCGCCGAATCGTGCCGCGACGCAGAAGGTTTTCGAACTCTGCGAGTTCCGCTCGGGTGTTGACGCCAGATACTTCGCGAGCGTCGTGGTGCTGAAAGATGCCGACTTCTTGTCCGTCGTCTCGCAAGATGCGCGGGACATCAGTCAAGTAGTATTCGCCCTGCTTGTTAGCGGGTTTGACTCGCTCAAGCGCCGCAAAAAGTTTTTGGCTTTCAAAGCAGTAAATACCCGCGTTGACTTCGCGAATCTGGCGTTCATCCTCGGTCGCATCTTTTTGCTCGACAATTTTCGAGAAGCGGCCGGTTTCGTCCCGCACGACACGACCATAACCAGTCGGATTTTCCAAGCGCACCGTCAGCATCGTGCAGGGTGTGTTATCAACCGCGTGCTGGTGAATCAGTTTGCGCAGCGTCTCAACGCGAACCATAGGGACGTCGCCCGACAGGATCAGAATCGTGGAGTCAGCCCTGGCGAGTGCGTCTTTCGCCGCCGTCACCGCATCGCCAGTGCCGCGTTGCTCCACCTGGTTCACAAACTTTACTTGCGCGTTTCCGAATTCGCTTTCAATCGCAGCCCTCACTTCTTGAGCTTGATAACCGATGACGACGTGAATCGTTCGCGGATTCAAACTCGCAGCGGTTCGACAAACGTGGACGATTAGCGGCCGCCCGCCAAGCTGGTGCAGAACCTTCGCCTGACGCGACTTCATGCGCGTGCCGAGACCGGCGGCGAGAACGAGTATATCCAGTGGCTTTTCCGGTCCTGCTGAATCGGGTTGTTCGCTCATCAATATCCTCTTGCGTGTGCCCGCGAGGAAACTAAGATTCCACGGCAATACCAATTCGCGACCGCGCCTTCTCGCTGCAAGCAATTACGACGCGAGCAAGCCGCGCGGAGTCATGACGGACCATCTCGCCGTCGTCCAACAAATCCGCCCGCACGACTTCAGTCTCAGAATGAAAGGCAATTGTATTCACGTCATCCTCAAGGCCAACTTGATAGGCGCCGTCGGCGCGATAGTGTTCGGCCTGCTCGCTACTGATCGCACGACTGTTGAGGAGCAGATAGTCGAAGCGAATCTGTGGCGCGTACTTCGCCACCGTTTTCAGATGCTGGCCTACGTCGTAACCATCTGTTTCGCCGGGCTGAGTCATCAGATTGCTTATGAAAATCTTGGTTGCGGATGCTCCTCCGATGGCGTCTGCCATTCTAGCCACGAGCAGGTTCGGAATGATACTCGTGTACAGGGATCCGGGACCAACCGTAATCACGTCAGCCGCGCGAATTGCGGAGAGCGCTTCCGGGAGCGGCAGACATTGCTCCGGCTCGAGCCGTAAGCAACGAATGGGCACACGCGCGGCGGTGATTTGCGTCTCGCCATGAACTTCGCTCCCGTCAACGAGTTCGGCGACCAGTCGCACGTCATTTATCGTCGCGGGAAAGATGTGGCCCTTGCTTGCCAGAACTTCTGAAGAAAGGCGGACAGCTTCAACAAAGTCGCCAGTGACATCGGTCAATGCTGCCAGAAACAAGTTTCCGAAACTGTGGCCGGCAAGCTCGCCGGATCCGCGAAATCGATAGCGGAATAATCTGGCAAGCAAGGTCGAGTCCTCAGACAGCGCAATCATGCAATTGCGGATGTCGCCCGGTGGCAGCATCTGTAACTCTTCGCGCAGACGTCCCGAGCTGCCGCCATCGTCGGAGACGGTTACGATAGCCGAAAGAGATTCCAGCCACGCGCCATCGCCGTTTTCGCCGACGAATCGTTTGAGGCCGCTGAGTAGGGTTGACAGACCAGTGCCGCCGCCAATAGCGACAAGCCTCAGGCCGCGGTTCGCATCCAGGTTCTGCAAGTATTTGCTCCGGTGTGACTCTTCGGTGACGCTAAATCAGGATAATACCTGAAACTTAGAGGCTTGAAAACAGCATGCACTGGCGGCGGGACGAAAGTGAACGCGGCAATCGGCGTCGACTCAATATCTGATCTCTGAAGGGAGCGATGTAGCAGTTTGTCGCTAATCACGAGAGGCAAATACCAACTGCTCGAACTCGGGATCGCTGCGCAGAGGATTGAGATCGTGGTCACGTTGAGCTCGAATTCGCAGCTTAGGTTGGAGATCGAAGGCCCGTCTCAACGACTTCAGCGCGGTATCGATCGCCCCCAAGCGGGCTCTGGTCGCGGCTAGCCCGTAATGAATATGCGCGGCCTCCGGCTCGCGCTTTAGCGCGCGCTCAAAAAGTTCCTGCGCGGCGACGTACTCCCCGCGATTCAACTCAATGACGCCACGATCGTAGAGCGAGTCAGCATCTCGAGGTGGCGCCATTTCCGTGCGCAGTCTCGAGTCTGCAACCGCGAGGTACGTGCGAGCGCGAGCAGTGACTTCGGAAACGGCCGGAAACTTTTCGACCAGCGCTCGAAATTGAGTGCGCGCATCGGCGAAACGACCGCGAGCAAACTCCTTGTGTGCTGCCTCAAAGGCCGCCAGCGCAGCCGCCTCGTCATGCGTTGGTTGCGGTGGCGGTGGAGCGGGTGTTTTTTTGAGAACGAGCGGCGTTCTCCTAAGAATGGGCTTTAGAATGGGCTTTGCCTTGATAACGCGCGCGGCTGCCTTCTTTGGTCGTGCGACAACCGAACGGCGAGGCGGCGTTCGTTTCTTAGGCTTCCTGCCGACCTTTACGTTCTGGCGTTTCGCCTGGGCGATACGAGGCTTGGCTTTCTGCTTGCGGGCCACGAGCTTCGCAGCTTTTCGAGCGCGCGCCTTACCAGCCGGTGAACGTTTGGTGGCCGGTTTCAGACGCGTGGACCTTCCCGCCAAAACCCGTTTGCGGGACGATGATGTTGCTGATGAATGACGAGAGGTCGAGCGTGATGTAAGTCTCTTCACACTCTTAGCGATAGGACTGCTCATGCGCAAAGCCCTCGTTTTGAAAGACCATTCGCTGGAAAACCATGTCAAAAACTCGCGAGAGCTTAGCACAGCTCTGCGCGTAATTCAACGAAAGAATAGGGTTTGCGGCTCGAAGTTCTCGCGATGTTGAACTAGCCCGCACAGTGCGGAACGGTGAAAAACACTTGAAGCCCAGGGAAAGACCGTGTTAATGTGACTCGTGGGCTTCGGCGTGCGTTCGTTGACTCGCCGGACGCAAACAGGTTTCGCTGGGTGCGGGCCAACGAAGCCGCGAATCGTTGTCAATTGTTTTTCGATTCGAGCGGGTGCCCAGTCCTTCCATAAAGAGACCGCTACGCTTTCTCTGAACCATCCGACCAGAAACTTCTTTCGATGGCAGATAGCCCAATCTTGATGCGCGAACAGCGCTACCACCAGATCAAGGCGGTCCTGGCGCGCCTTCGTCTGGATGCTGCAGCTCGCGTGGTTGTGCTGGTGGAAAAGGACGGCCAACAGCTCGCAGTTCATGGCGAGTTGGGCGATCTCGATACCACCAGCCTGGCTGCGCTGGCTGCGGGGAATGTTGCCGCAACCGGGGGCATGGCCAAACTGATCGGCGAGAAAGAGTTCCCGACTCTGTCGCATGAAGGCGAGCGAGAGAGTATTCATATCAGCGTGATCGGCCGCGTCCTGTTGGTTGTGGTGTTTGACGAAAGATCGAGCCTGGGGCTGGTCAAGCTTCGTTCCAAGCAAGTATCGCAGGAAATAGCGGCGGCGTTTGCTGAAATTGAGCGCGAGTCGCAAGACTCACTGAACAACGCGCCTCCGTTCGCCGAGATTACCGACGACGAGATTGAAAGCCTGTTCTCGCAGACCTGAGAGAACTTTTGCCCCTTGAATCGCAGCGAGAAGCTGCCCACAGGATCCTATGACTTTCATTAACTACGCATCGCGAGAGCTCAACTGCAAGATCGTTTACTATGGCCCGGGACTTTGCGGCAAAACGACGAATCTGCAGCACATCTACGATTCCACCGCGCCGCAGGCAAAGGGAAAACTTATAAGTCTGGCGACCGAAACTGACCGCACGCTGTTCTTTGATTTCATGCCGCTGGAATTGGGAACGGTGCGTGGGTTCAAGACCCGCTTTCATCTTTACACGGTACCAGGCCAGGTCTTCTACGAAGCGTCGCGGAGACTGATTCTCAAGGGCGTTGACGGCATAGTTTTCGTGGCCGACTCGCAGGAAGAGCGAATGGATGCCAATATTGAAGCACTCTATAATTTGGAAGAGAATCTTCGGTCGCACGGCTACGAACTGATGAAGATTCCCTACGTACTTCAGCTCAATAAGCGAGATCTGCCAAATGTCATACCGGCGTGTGAGTTGATCGCAGAACTACAGCGAAAAGGCGAGCCTATTATCGAGGCAGTCGCTTCGAATGGAGTAGGTGTGTTCGACACCTTAAAGGCTGTCGCAAAGCAGGTGCTTACCGAGCTGCGCAAGAGTTAAACGTGGTGGCAAGGACGGTCACTGAATAGGTTTGACCATTAATAGCCCGTCGCCCCCATTCGAGTAATACCTCGGCAGCCTCTGCGTCACGGCATAACCGAGGCTTGAATAGAGTTTTTGTGCGGGCAAGTTAGCTGCGCGAACTTCGAGCCGTACGATCCGCGCGTCACGCCGGCGAAAACCTTCCTCCACCCTTTCCATCAGGCTGCTGGCCAGGCGACGTCTGCGGTGTTCCGGCGCGATCCCAATCGTGGTTATGTGGCCTGTGTGATCCGGTTCGAGCAGTCCGATAACGAAACCAGCCATCGCGCTATTCTGTGTGACCACGCGGTAAGAAACAGACTCAGGCGCTGTGAGCAGATATTCAAAGGTGTCGCGACTGTACGCTTCGCCGTCCACGAAGCAACGCTGATCCAGCTGCCAGCACTCATCTATCTGCGCGCCGCTGAGCGGCCGCAGATCGTACCTGGCGTCAACGGGCGGAACCAAAGCGATGTTGGCATGGGTTCGCTCGACTGGCGATTGCCTGTTATTCGGCCACCACTTCGGGCGGAACTTTTTGAGAACTGCCATATTCCGATCTGTTATCTAACCTTCACATACGAAGAGCGTAGCGGATTATATCCCGTCATTCGCTCTGCGTCACGTTTCGACAGCCAGAAATCTTTCAGGAGTCTCCCGCGCCATCCGTTCGTCAGCCATTCAAAGAATAAGCATACAATCGCCGAAGCTGTAAAAGCGATAGCGCTGTCGCACTGCGTGGTCATCCGCTGAGATTATCAAACCGCGGCCGGCAAATGCGCTAACCAGCATCAGCAGAGACGAGCGTGGCAAGTGAAAATTTGTCAGCAAAGCATCGACCGCGCGAAACCGATAGCCCGGGAGAATTGTCAGGTCGGCAAAACCTGAGCGGGCCTCAAGGTGGCCGTCAGTTCGCGCAGATGATTCAAGCGCGCGCGCCGTAGTTGTGCCGACGGCGATGATTCGTCCGCCGACGGCACGCGCTCGATTCATGAGTTGAGCAGCTTCATCGCCAACAGAGAACCATTCCGCCGCCACGCGATGCTCGCTGATGACTTCGGCGCGGACGGGTTCAAACGTTCCGTAACCGACGTGCAGAGTGATTTCCGCAAGGCGGGCGCCCCGTGTTTCAATTTCCTGAAGCACGCGCGGAGTGAAATGCAAGCCCGCGGTCGGCGCTGCGATTGCGCCGCGTTCCTTCGCGTAGATTGTTTGATAACGCTCGTCGTCAGTGCTGGACGGTTCGCCTTCGCGCTTGATGTACGGAGGCAGTGGGGTCCGCCCGATCTCGTCGATGATGGTGTTCAGGGGTTTTTCAGATTGGAACCTTAGCACCCGCACGCCGTCATCGAGCGATTCGATCACCTCCGCGTGAAGTGTTGATTCTCGAAACTTGATTTGCGTTCCCGTTCGCAGCCGGCGCGCCGGCCGCGCTAACGCTGACCACACGTTTGGCTCAATCTCGCGCAGCAACAAAAGTTCGACGGCGCCACCTGAGGGCGAGCGCTCGCCCACCAATCGCGCCGGAAACACCCGGGTGTTGTTCAGGACCAGAACATCGTTGGCGCGAACACACGCGGGCAGGGAAGCGAAGGTCGAGTCACGCAAGCTTTGCGTCGCGCGATCCACGATTAGCATCCTCGATGCGTCACGTTCGCCGAGCGGATGTTGCGCGATTAACTCCGCGGGGAGATCGTAATCGAAATCGGAAAGGTGCATGTCTGAGTAGCGTTAGATGTGGGGGCAGGCGAACCAATCAGGAAAACGAGGCTGAAGGCACGTTGATGTTCGCCTGCGCGACTGAATGTTCCATATGTTCGCGGTGGAAAACGGAAGTCAATTGCGCGCCGAACAAAAGCACGAGGCTGGACACGTAGCCCCAGGTGAGCACCGCTACTACCGCGCCAACCGAACCGTAAATCTGGTCGTAGTGGAAGTAATTCAAGCTCCAGGCGAACAGGTATTTCGCGCCTTCCCACAACAGCCCGGCGATTACCGCACCCGGAATCGTTTCGCGCACGGCCACGTGGGCGTTCGGCATGAAGCGATAGACGATCGCGAAGAGCGTAAAGGTCACCAGCAGGCTAACCAGCGCGAAAACGATCTGCCAGAACACGCTGCCGACCGACGACAGGAGACGGTAGTTCTCCAGTTGCCTCGGCGAGAGCCGGTCAGCAATTTCCTGTAAGGCAACAAGCACCGATGTAACCATCACCGAAACACTCAGCAGCAACCCCACGATTCCGATCATTCCCAGAGTCAACGCCCGGCCGTGCAGGAAGGTGCGCGGCATCGTGCCCCAGGTTCGATTCAGCGCTCGCTCGACCACCGCGAACACCCACGATCCGGCCCACATCACGATCACTCCGCACGTGATCATGACGCCGGTGCTGATGCCTGACAGGGACTGGATCGTGTCGTGCAAGAATTTGCCTGAACCAGGATAGACCTGGACGATGTGAGTGATCATTTGAGTTCCGGCGGTAATTCGATTGCTCAGCGCCAGCAGCAGCAGCAGCGCAGGAAACAGTGTCAACAATCCGAAGTAGCTCATGGCCGCGGCCGATGTGAACAAGTCGTTTTCGTGGAACTGGTGCACCGCATGACTGAACATGCGCAGCCACGGCGCGCGATTGCGGACTCCAAAAGAATGACGGGAAAATCGTTTCATGGGGTTAGCGCAAGCTAGCCACTTGCGCCTTCGTTCCGCGATTAGACTTCTGACCTGGCCCGAAACGCAAGTTAGCAACTGCGTTACGTGGCAGAATCGAACAAGCCAGGCTTTTGCTGACCGGCCCTGACTCCGAAGTGTTGATAAGCGAGTTGCGTGGCCATGCGGCCGCGCGGCGTGCGATTGAGGAAGCCGACCTGAATTAAGTATGGTTCGATTATTTCTTCGATTGAGTCCTTCTCTTCCTGGATCGCCGCCGACAAAGTGCCCACGCCCACCGGCCCGCCTTCAAACTTTTCGATAATCGTTAAGAGCAGCTTACGATCCATTTCGTCGAGACCGTAAGTGTCAACTTCCATTCGATTGAGCGCATCGTTCGCAACCTCGAGCGTGATGTGACCTTCGTAATCGACTTCCGCATAATCGCGCACGCGACGCAGCAGACGGTTGACGATGCGCGGCGTGCCGCGCGAACGGCGCGCGATTTCGCGTGCGCCCCCGTCGTCAATTTCTACCCCGAGAATGCCCGCCGAGCGCCGGCAAATTATTTCCAGGTCTTCGTGGGGATAAAAGTCCAAATGGAAGACGATTCCAAACCGCCCGCGCAGCGGCGCCGTGATCAAGCCCTGACGTGTCGTCGCTCCCACCAGGGTGAACTTTGGCAGCTCAAGCTTGATCGAGCGCGCGCCCGGGCCCTGGCCGATGAGCAGATCGAGGTTAAAGTCTTCCATCGCCGGGTAAAGTTTTTCTTCCAGCGCGGGCAGCAGGCGATGAATCTCGTCAATGAAGAGCACGTCGCCTTCCTGTAAATTCGTTAGCAGCGCCGCGATGTCGCCGGTTTTTTCAATCGCCGGCCCGGAGGTCGAGCGCAACTGCGCGCCCATCTCGTTCGCAACGATGTACGCGAGCGTGGTCTTGCCTAAACCCGGCGGGCCCGTTAGCAGAACATGGTCGAGCGCCTCGCGTCGCTTGAGTGCAGCCTTGATGTAGACGCGAAGATTCTCCGCAACTTTGCGCTGGCCGACGTAATCCGTCAGCCGCGTCGGGCGCAGCGTTAGATCGTACTTACGATCTTCTTCGGTCGGCGCGGGACTCAAAGCTTCGGCGGCGCTGGTGGCTTTCGGCATGGACGAGTTGGATTGTGGATGTTAGCCGGGCAATCGGTCAACTCTCTGTGAGATGTACGGAGGTCAAACCTTTGCCAACGAGCGCAAGCTTCGGCGCAGGATCACCTCGACTGAAAGCTCGCCGCCTTCATCGACGGCCCTGGTGACAGCTTTTTCCGCCGCCGATTTTTGATATCCGAGGTTTGCCAGCGCGGAGAGCGCATCGTTGCGAATTGAATCCTCAGACGTTGGCGCGCCAGCCGCCGCGGCGTTGGCGGCAAACTCTTCTTCCAAAGCCGGCGAGGACAAAGCGGCAATTTTGTCGCGCAAGTCGACTACCAAACGTTCGGCGGTCTTTCGGCCCACGCCTGGAATCGAAACCAGCCGCGCGAGATTATTGGTTCGAATCGATGCGACCACTTCATCCGCGTTCATTCCCGACAACAGCTTTATGGCCAGTCCGGGCCCCACGCCGCTGACCGAGATTAGTTGCAGGAAAAGTTCACGCTCGCGCGCAGTCTTGAAGCCGAAAAGCTGTAGCGTGTCCTCGCGCACGTGCGTGTAGATGCGAAGCTGTACGGGCGCGCCCACTTCGCCCAGCTCATAAAAAGTTGAAAGCGGAATCGCCACGTCATAGCCCACACCGCCGACATCGACGATGGCCGACGTGGCTTGCTTGGAAAGCAAAGTGCCTGAGAGATAAGCGATCATTTTGGAGTGCGGCGACTTGTCGCCGCTTTTGGCGCCCTTGCTGACGCGCGGGCTTTCGGACGCTGCCCGCTCTTCAACCGCGCCCGATTATCGCGGAAGGTGTCCGTTAATCGCAAATCCATCTTTCCGGCAAGGCCGTCTCGGCGTTATACTTTGCAGGCGAGCTTACGTCATGAAGCGCGAAAAAATCTCTGAGCTGACAACGAACCGTCTCAGCGTCTACCTGCGCTGTCTGAACGAGCTGGCAGCGGCGGGAATCAAGGCGGTTTCGTCGCAGGAGCTAGCGGAGCAGTTCAATCTTAACTCGGCGCAGATTCGCAAGGACCTCGGCTACTTCGGCGAGTTTGGCGTACGCGGCACTGGCTATTTCATCGACGACCTGCAGCGGCACCTGACGAACATCCTTGGTCTCGACCGGCCGCATCATGTCGGCATCGTCGGCGCTGGAAGACTCGGAACCGCGCTGGCGAATTACAATGGCCTCTCGAAATCGAATTTCACCGTGGTCGCGATGTTCGATAACGATCAGAAGAAGATCGGCAAGCAAGTTGGCCCGAACGATCTTCCCGTTTACGACGTCAACAAGATTGCGAAGGTCGTGAGCGATGAAGCGATCGACGTGGCCGTCATCGCTGTTCCTGCGCGCGCCGCACAGCGAGTGCTGAATCAAATCATGACCGCCGGCGTGAAAGCCGTTTTGAATTTTGCTCCCGCGCCTTTGACCGCGCGGAGAGGAGTGAAGGTGAAGACGGTTGATCTGACCACGTCGCTGGAATCGTTGTCGTACTTTTTGTCGCACCCGCAAGTGGCCCGAGTGACAAACGCAGCACGCGGACGCACGGGCCTCAAAGAGAAGACTGCCCGAGAAGAGCGAGGGTTGTAGCTCATTACATTAATGGACGAACAAACCGCCAGACGCGATCTCATCAAAATCTGCCATTTAATGTACGAGCGCAGCTATGTCGTCTCGTCAGATGGCAACGTGAGCGTGCGTCTCGATGATGGTCGAGTGCTCGCCACGCCGACGATGACGTGCAAGGGTCGCATGACGGACGACCTGATTGCGGTGACCGATCTCGAAGGGCGCTCGCTGAATGATCGGCGCGCGTCAAGCGAGTTGGCGATGCACCTTTTGATTTATCGCGAACGACCGGGCGTGAAAGCTGTATGTCACGCGCATCCGCCGCATGGGACCGCGTTCGCAGTTGCCGGACTGGCAATCGATCAGCCGATTCTTTCGGAAGTTATCCTGACGCTCGGTTGCGTCCCGCTGGTCGAATACGGGACGCCATCGACAGCAGAATTGACCGACGCGATGCGGCCTCTGGTGAAGCATCACAACGCGCTTCTGATGGCCAATCATGGAGCGGTCGCGTACGGCGCGGACCTTTGGCAGGCGTTCGATCGACTGGAAACTCTCGAGCACACGGCGAAGATCGCGATTCTCTCGCGGATGCTCGGCGGCTCGCGCAACCTTTCGCCGGATGCAATCGAAAAGCTAATCAACGTTCGCGAAGCTGCGGGCTATTTGGATCAAGGCGCGCGCTGTCAGGCTTGCGGTTACCTGCACGAGACCAGCCTGGCGTGCCCGACCGGCGATCGTCCGTCTCGTTCGTATGCTTCTTCCTCAAACGGCGCCGGCAAAGTTTCGCTCACTCGTGATGAATTGGTTGAGCTGTTAAGCGAGGCGGCACGATTGAAGGATTCGTGAATCGCTAATCGTGAATCGTAAATAGAGCTGCGGATTCGTGCTATTCTATTCACGATTTACCATTTACGATTTACCAACCGGACTTCTCACAGGAGAAACTGAATGCAAGAAGCACTCGGAATGGTGGAAACCAAAGGCCTCGTGGCGATGATTGAAGCGGCCGATGCGATGGTCAAGGCCGCAAACGTCACGCTGATTGGTTACGAAAAGATCGGCGCTGGATTCGTCACCGCAATCGTTCGCGGCGACGTCGCGGCGGTGAAAGCGGCGACCGACGCGGGCGCGGCGGCGGCGCGTCGCGTTGGCGAACTCGTCAGCGTGCACGTGATTCCACGTCCGCACGGCAGCGTCGATGAGGCGTTGCCGGTCAGCGTGCAGGCGCGCGCATGATCATCGCCCGGATCGTAGGCACAGTCGTTTCGACTCAAAAAGACGAACGGCTGCTGGGCAAGAAGCTGCTCATCGTCCGCCCGATAAATTTGGACGGGACGGATACGACCGGTTACGTCGTCGCCGTGGACACGGTCGGCGCGGGCTTTCATGAACGCGTGCTGGTCGTCGCCGGTTCGAGCGCGCGGCTGGCACAGGGGATGAAAGACACGCCCGTGGACGCCGCGATCGTCGGCGTGATCGATACCGTTGACGTGACTCAATGATATGCAACTCGCTCGCGTAATCGGGACGGTGGTAGCGACCGTGAAGAACGATTCGCTCAAAGGGCGCAAGCTGCTCATCGTTCAGTCACTCAATAAGGATTTAGCACCGCAGGGCAAACCGTTGGTGGCCGTAGATGCTGCCGGCGCAGGCGTCGGCGAGTTGGTTTTCTGGTGCCGGGGAAAGGAAGCAAGCTTTCCTTTCAAGCGCGAAGATACGCCGACGGATTGCACGATTGTCGCGATTGTTGATTCCGAGAAGCACGTCTTTAACGGTTAGCTGTCAGTTGTAAGCCATCAGCTTTCAGCTATCAGCCTTCAGCCAAAAAAAAGACGCGCTTTGTTCCTTGCTGACAACTGACCACTGATAGCTAATCGCTTAAGCAAATGATTCTCGCGAAGGTTTTAGGAAACATCGTTGCCACGCAAAAGAATTCGCGCTACGAAAACGCGCGCGTGATGCTGTGCGAGCAGATTACTCCCGAAGGCGAGGCCGCGGGCAACACAGTGCTCGCGCTCGATGCGGTGGATGCCGGCGTGGGCGACACCGTCTTGATCGTTCAGGAAGGATGGAGCGCGTCAACCGTCGCGACCGGAAAGCCTGGCGCCGCGATCGATTCGGCCATCGTTGGCGTCGTTGATCGCATCGATCTTCTCGAAAGCCCGGCCCGTTAAGCTGTTTTCAAAGTGAGTACCGATCCAGATCAAGCAAGACTGATAGCCGAGCGCGTGGCGCGGCGAATGTCAGGCGGTCGCTCAGGCCCTTCAACGGAAAGCAGTGCCCGCGTTTCTCGGAACAACGGGGCGCCCGTCAGTGAAGAGCTAACGGCGATTCGGACCAGTCTGCACGACCTGGAAAGAAAACTCGATCGCGTCGAATCAAAAATTGTTCAGGGAGCAGCCGGCACGCCGAATCAGTCACGCGCGCGCGTAATAGATTTCGTTTCATCAACACCTCCGCCGACTATTTCGCCGTCCATTGCTTCGCCGCCGCCGCAACCAGCTTCGGTACCGCAATCTCAGTTTGTTCCGGCGACGCATTCGCCGTGGGTCAGAGATTTCGGCGCCGCCCCCGCGCACGTCAGTCAGGAGCGCTTCGGTGTTGAAGAGGCTGCGGTTTCGGAGCTGGTCGAGTTTTTCGAGAGCGAAAAGAAATGCTCGGTTGAGCCAGGCGGCAAGCCTTGCGATCATTGCGCCATGTGCAGCTCGCGCGGGTTCTGATGATCATGGAGAACTAAGTCGTCCCCTAAAACGAATCCCTTTCATCCATCATTTCACGTCGCAGCCACGAGCGAGCGAGTCGCCATTCACTTTGAACCGTTGCATTAGGCCTGAAGATTCTTATGGATAGCTCAAAAAGCTTCGACACCCTCCCTGGTCCGGACCTCCCGGCAACGGACAAATTTGTAGAGACCAAACTTGATGGACGTTACCTAATAGAAAAAGAACTAGGCCATGGTGGTGTGGGCGCGGTCTATCTTGCTCGAGACCAAAGGCTGCACGACAAGCCAGTGGTCGTGAAAGTTCTGCTGGAAGAGTCTCTGCGCGACGAGTGGGTCATGCAGAAGTTTCAGCAAGAGAGGGAAGCGCTCGCGCGAGTCGACCATCCTGGCGTTGTTGGCATCCTCGATACCGGTGAATTACCAGACGGCAAGCCTTACATCGTGATGCAGTATGTTGAAGGCATGGCATTACGTGATGCGATCAAGTCAAAGCCCGAAGGCATGGACTTGGAACGCGTGGCGTCAATCATCAAGCAGATCGGCGCGGCTCTCAGCGCAGTTCACGAGAAGAAGATTTATCATCGCGACCTGAAACCGGAAAACATCATGCTTCAGGCTCTCGGGCGCGGTGATGAGCAAGTGAAGATTGTCGACTTTGGAATTGCGAAGATTAGAGAATCAGTCATCGCTCCGAGCACGATCACCGGCGCGGCTACTGCCGGGACGATCGTCTATATGTCGCCGGAGCAGCTTCGGGGAGAGAGGATTTCCGCGGCCAGTGATATCTATGCGCTGGGCGTGATCGCGTACGAGATGGTCACCGGGCGCCGCCCCTTCAATCCAGACACGATTGCGCACCTTTCCGATATGCAACGCGAGGGAGTACGTGCTAAACCTGCGGACCTCCGGCCACGCCTACCAGAGGAGGCCGAAAGGCTAATCCTCAGGGCGCTTGCTTTTGATCCACAAGTCCGTCAGCAAAATGCGGGCGAATTCGGCGACGCCCTGGCGAGCGCGTTGATGAATGAAGATGAAACGCTGAAGCTGCGCCGCGAAGAACCCGTAGTGATTCCGCCGACGCAGCGTTCGGTAGAGCCACCTTCCCCAGATCCTCAGTCAGTCGACCGATCCGCGAAAACCCTTGTAACCCCGTTTGAACCGGCCCGCATTCATACGCATGACCAGCCGATCGCCTTACCTGTTGAGCCTGAAGTCCAAAAGAGGCGATGGCCCAAGCTCGCGATCGCCCTCATGCTCGCTGTTGCCTTGGCCGTAGGCGGTTACTTGGTCATCAGCAAGCGACAATCGCTCTTCGGTAACGGAGCGAAAACAACTCCCCTTACTCCGGCGGCGCAGCGCTCTCTCGTCTATTCACTAACAGTGCAGAAGATGCGCGATGGCAAGCCATACAAAGAACCATTCGAGTCTTCCGGTCAGGAAGTATTTGAGAATGGTTACAAGTTCCGGCTCAACCTGTCGAGTCCACAGTCAGGTTACCTCTACGTATTTAATGAAGGCGCGCCTGAGAAGGACAATACAGATTTCACGATAATCTATCCAACACCGTTGACGAACAAAGGCTCCGCGAAAGTCGACGCAGATCAGACCGTTCAGACGAATTGGAATACGTTTGCGGGTGAGACTGGAACTGAACACTTTTGGATCGTTTGGTCGGCGACGGCAGTTACTCAACTCGAATCCGCTCGCGACGAAGCATTTAAGAATAAGGAAGGCGCGATCACAGACGCCGCAATGGTTAGGAACGTCAAAGAGTTCTTAGCGAAGCATTCTGATCCGAAGCCTGAAACAAATAAGGACACGGTCAAACAGCAGACTGACGTCCGAGCCAATGGTGATCTATTGGTCAAACAACTTGAGCTGGAGCATCGATAAGAAGAGCAAAGCGAAAGCGCTCAGCGTCTTTGATATTTCAGGAGGTCTACAAATGCTTAATCCCCTGCAACCGGAAAGAATCACAAGGGGCGATGCAGTCCGTCCATTACTGGTCCTCTTGTCCTTGTTAGTAATGCTAGGCCCTGCATTAGCCGCCTTCGGCGATCCTCCTCAAGGCACGCCGCGAAAGATTGTTTCGGATGATTTCACAAAAAATCGGCCAGAGCCGGCAGCCGCAAGCAAGGCGACAACCACACCTGCGAACAACAACGGAAGGCTTGGAAAGACACCTGACCGCACGCCTCCAACACCTGGACCACGCCGTTATCGGCTCGCTTCTTCGCCGATAAGAAGGACGCGACCGACAACTCACGCCGCGGTCGTAGCGCAGTTAGGGATAACCATTTGGAGGCTGCGTCCCGTAGATACGAATGATGCGGGCGGTAGAACCCTAATAAGAGAAAAAGGTAAGTCGTCTGGATGGGTACCTGAGCGTGTGGAAGGTGAAACGATGTTTCGAGAAGGCGACCATGTGCGGATTAGCGTTGAATCGCCACGCACTGGTTACCTGTACGTGGTCGATCGTGATCTATTCTCCGACGGTACAACAGGCGGCGCGATGCTGATCTATCCGTGGTCTGACGCGGACAATCAAATGCGGTCGGGAAGATTGGTAGACATTCCAGCTCAGGAAGACGATCCGAGCTACTTCACTGCCAGACTAACCAGCCCGAACCAGGTGGGCGAGATATTGACGTTCATCGTTACGTCGACGCGACTCGACCTGCCGATTTCCGACAAACCCTATCAGATCTCGAATGTGGAAATGGCAAAGTGGGAAAAAATCTGGGGCGGCGAGGCCGAACGATTCGAGATGGAAGGCGGCGTGGGCGAAGTCTGGACAAAACAGGAACAGCAAGCCTCAGCGAGGAGAAGCTCAAGACAACTAACTCGCGACGATCCGGCGCCGCAGACGATCTACCGCGTTTCTGTCGCGGATAGCAAAGCAATCCTGGTGAATGTTCGGCTGCGCTATACGAAATAGACGATTGTGTTCGGCACATCATGAATATGAAGTCTCACGTCATCGGCAACTACGTGAAAAGATTTTTCCTGGCAGTCTTTCTGCTCGGCGCGGTTGTGGGTCTTTCGAGAGTCGCGACCGCACAAACTGGCGAGCCATCACGCGAACCAATCCTGCGCAT
>DASZZL010000178.1:0-30419 GCA_035545035.1 Pyrinomonadaceae bacterium | reverse complement strand
ACTGTTCGCCTGACAAGTAAGGCTTGCGCGGATCGTACGGCATGATCATGACTTCTTCCTGCCCGATGCAGTAGCAACGAACGAATTGATCGAAGTCGATGAACTCCTGTAGGGTCATGCAAAGCGTGCCAGTCTGATCGTATTCGGCGATCAATTCTTCCCGCGTGTTGACGCGCGAAACGCTCTTCCAGCCGCCGCCGTCGAACGGTTTCATGATCGCCGGCAGCCCGACGTAGTCAATGATCGCTTGCCAATCGAGCGGGAATTCCAGATTGCGCAAACTCTCGCTGACGATTCCTTTGATGTAATCCTTTTGCGGCAGCAACACGGTCCTGGGCACAGCGACGCCGAGTTTCCGCGCCAGCGAAAAATTGAAAAACTTGTCGTCCGCCGACCACCAGAAAGGATTGTTGATAATGATCGCGCCTTCCAGCGCCAGCCGCTTCAGCGTCGCGCGATAAAACGGCACTTCGTGCGAGATGCGATCGACCACCAGGTCATAACGCGGCGGCTCATCGTATCGAACTCCGCCCAGCGTGATGAACTCAGCCGTGACTGCTCCCTTGCCACGCTCGTTAATGTTTCTGATCAGCGCTTGGGGAAAAGTGTTTTCCCGCCCCACTAGAATGCCAACTCGCTTCATGAATTCCGGTTATCCTTTCATCGAACAAATTGGCCGTCTTGCCGAAAGACGGCGACAGGTACTTTGATACTCTTCAATTGTTTGAACCAAGCTATCCGTCACTGGGAGTTGTTGTCAAACTCATCCGACGGCGCTTCAGAATCCTGCTTCTGGTTGTGTTACAATCGCGGACAACCCAGGCCAGTTCATTTGATGGGAGTTTGGAGTTATGAAGTGCGGTAAAGACTTTTCGATGTTCCGTCCTACGACAATTCTGGCTGTGCTGTTGTCGTTGGCTGCCGGCAGCGTTTTTGTTGCCGCGCCGGCGAGTGCACAAGCACCGAAGGCTCTTACCGCCGAGCAGATCGCGGAAATCGTGATTCTGGCGGCTGGCAGCCGGCCGGTGCTGAATCAGATTCGCCGCAACGGCATCGAGCGTGGGCGGTCGTCGCGCATGGGCCAGGATGGCCGGGCAGAGGAGTCGCGTTATGAAATGCGATTTGTTCGCGGCGACAAGCCCGAGAAAGACAAATTCCGAATCGACAACAAGACACCACAGGCGGAATACTCGCTAATCTTTGGCGAGGGCAAGATTTTCGGCATCATCAATGGCTCGCCGTTCACGCCGCGCGCCGACGCCACCGCGGATTTCATCTTGCAGCAAGCGCACAGCATCGACGCTTTGCTGCGTTACAAAGAGAACGAATCAAAGCTGGCTTCGGCCGGCAAGGACAAGCATCAGGGAATCGACGTTTATGTTCTCGACCTGACCGACAGAGCCAATCGGCGCACGCGTTATTTCGTGAGCGCGAAAAGTTTTCGCGTGCTTTGGCTGGAATACGAAGATACGCCACCCGGCGCGTCGACGCCCGTGAAATACATGAAGCGATTTTACGACTACCGCTACGCGCAGAGCACGCTCGTACCCTATCGAACGGTTTTGACTGAAGATGGAAAACAAACCCTCGAAACGCGCGTTCTCACCGTCACCTATGGCGTGAAGATGGAAGACTCGCTGTTCCTGAATCCTGAGGCCCAGAGTTCAGCGGGGAATCCGTAATGAGTAAGCAGTAAGCAGCGCCAGCTAAGAGCTGAGCCCTCCCTTACGGTCGGGCTAATGCCCCGGTCAGCCGTCAGCCCTCCAACGACATTTCGGAACTTGCTCCCCCAGACAGCGTGTCTACTGCGGGGTCGGCGCGGGCTGAGTGTATAATTTAGCCCGCAAAATACGAGCGACGGCCAGAATGCCGGCGCTCCTGACGCAGCGAGAATGAGAGAGAGCCCGCCTGCCCAATGAGAACGCTAAGTTCGATTGAAGAGTTGGATTTCGCCGCCGCGAGGCCTGCGCCGATCATGGTTCGCCCTGTGTCGGATCATGCGTTGTTGCAGGGTACGCTCGCCGGCGACGACGACGCATTCGCCGAGTTAGTTGGGCGATATCGAAATAAGATCACGAGTTACATTTACCGCATGACGAACGACTATGACGGGGCGGTCGATCTGGCGCAGGAAACTTTCCTGCGCGTGTATCGCGCCGCAGGCCGCTATCAGACGACACATGCGTTTTCGACTTACATTTATCGGATCGCGACCAACCTGGCGATCAGCGAATTGCGCAAGCGTAAACGGCGGCGGGTGGTTTCGCTCACGGGATTGCTGGCTTCGAGCGACGGCCAGGAGACCAGGGATTTTGACGCGCCGGACGAGCGGCCTTTGCAGGATGTCAGCCTCGTCGATTCGGAAAGGCGCGAAGTGATCAAGCGCGCGATTGCAACTCTGCCGGACAAGTATCGCGCGCCGCTCGTGTTGCGCGATGTCGAAGGCAAGAGCTATGACGAGATCGCCTCGATCCTGCAGACGAGCGAGGGAACTGTGAAATCGCGCATCAATCGTGCGCGAAATTTTCTGCGCGACAAGATGCGCAATTACGTTTAGGTGATGTCATGATGAAATGGATGGAATGCCGCGCAACGCGGCGAGAGATTGACCGGGCCGAAGTCAGCGAGCAGTTGAGCGCGCAAACGCTGCGACACGTCGCATCGTGCGCGGCGTGCCTCGCGTTTCAAGACGAGCGCGCGCGTCTGCGCGAGCTGTTAACCAGCCTCGAGCCGGTTACGGCGCCCGCGGATTTCGACTTTCGGCTGCGGGCTCGCATTGCGGCGCAAACAGAAAGCGTTGGGCCCGGATCGTTTTTTGCTGGTTTTGTTCTGAGCACGCCGGCGATTGCCGTGGCTGCCGTCGTCGTCGTGCTGGGTGTGTCAATCTTATGGATGGCCCAACATGGCACGAACCGGACGGCAACCGTCGCGGCAAATCCGCCAGGTCAGGCAGGGGAGCAGAGCGCAGCACCAGTCAACAAATCCGCTAATGCCGGCGCGGAAACGAACGTGTTAGTGGCTGCGGAAAAGGTTCCGATGCTCGGCACAACCACAAGCGGTCCAGGTAAGCTCATTCCCGCCGATCGCGGCCGGAATTCTTCGACGGCTAGATCGCCTCATCCGGGCATGTCCACCAGAGACTTCAACGTCGGGCCCGCGCCGACCATCAAGCAAGGTCAGAACCCGAGCGACGTCTCTGTCAGCGCGCCGCTGAAGCCGATGGTCTTGTCTTTCCAGGACGACAATGGCGCGACGCGGACATTTTCGCTGCCGCCCGTGAGTTTCGGCTCGCAACGTCTACTCGAAAGCCGCGTAGTGCCTGTGAGTCTAAAGAATGCCCGAGTTTGGTAGTGATAGTAGCAAGAAAATGAAGACCATTGTTTCTCGATTGCAGTTCACGTTTATGACGGCGCTCACGCTTGTCTTGCTGGGCACCGCGGCTTTGGCGCAGACTGCTGCGTCGGCGCCGCCCACGCCGATCCAATCGCCGCCGGTGCCTGCGCGGGCGGTCGTTCCTGAAAAGATTCAGCCGCGGCGAAGGCCGATGGTGGCTTCGACTCCGCCGGCGAAGGTCACGGTGATCCCCGACCAGCAGCCGGTGGCGCCGCAGGTTGTGACGATCGTGCATCGTTTGAGCGGGATCAAGATGTTGCGGTTCCTCCTGAGGCAAGCTGGCGAAGCGGGCACGGTGGCGATGATCGATCCGCTTTCAATGACGAGCGACGCGCACGCCAGCATCGTCGCCGGCTGGGCGATTGATGAGAAGACTATTACGGCCCGGCTGCCGCAAGCGGCAGCGGAGATCGACTTTTTTCAAGCTCCGTTGTTACCGGCGGAGCTTTCGGGGATGTTTCCGGATGCAAACTCGCGCAGCGCATCGACAGTGCCGCGCGCGCAACCCGATCTGACTGTGATTACTCGCGACGGACGCCGACTGGCCGCTCGGTATGTTGGTCTTGACGGCATGACGGGATTGTCGGTGCTGCAAGTAGTCGGCATGGTCGCACCATCGCCGGCCGCGGTTGCTCCTAAGAGCGTGACTATGGGCCAAACGATTCAAGTGTTCGCGCCGGAACGCACCTCGCCAAGCGAAGCCACGCCGGGCATCATCTATGTGCGCGTCGGCGAGACTGAGGCGAAAGTCTCCGGTCTTGCGCGATTGAGCTCCGGCAAACTTCAGCGATTGACGGTGCATGCCGTGAAGCTTTCACCGGTAGTCGTTGGTGGCGTCGCTTGCGACGCGTCGGGAAATACTCTGGGCATCGTCGAAGCGATCGAAGGAAATAATGCGAGCCTGGTTCCCGCCGAGGCAGTTAGAGACGCCGCGCGCCGGGTGCTGGAACGGCAGGCCAGCGTGCCAAGGCCGCTGCTTGGGATTCGAGGCGAGCCGGTGGAATTCAGTCCGCGAACTCTGTTCGTCGCTAACGGCTGGCGCGAAGATCAGTTGACCAAGTTGGTTGGGGACCAGGAGGGCATACTGCTGCTTCAGGTGATGCCCGGAACACCGGCCGCATTTGCCGAGCTTCGTCGTGGCGATGTGATCATGAAAGTCAACAATGACGCCGTGAAGAGTGCCGAAGATTTTTCCGCTCTGCTGGGCGACGCGGGCAGCGGCGAGCAGGTGAAGTTTACAGTCCTGCGGCCGGATGCTGTCGGCCCGTTTGCGATATCGGTAAAGCTCGGCGCCGCTTTCGATCAGCCGTTCAATTGGCAGTTTGAGATGCCGCGGGTGAACACCGCTCAGGGCGGTTTGGAAAGCGTGGGAATCGAAACGGTCCCTCTTTCCGCCAGGGCCGCATCGCAAATGGCCGCGAAGAGCGGCTTGCTTGTCGTGGCGATCCAACCTCAGAGCGTGGCCGCGCGGAGCGGCCTCCGCGAAGGCGATTTGATCGAATCGATCGACGGGCGCGCGGTGGGGAGCGGCGTTATGGCATTCGCATTCGAGTTCAGCCGCCAGAAGAAACACGTCTTGTCGGTGGTGCGGAACCGCGAGAAGTCCCAGGTAGAGCTTGAGGCAAGCAACTAAGTTTGACAAGCAATCTCTAATCTGACGGCTTGCCTTCGAGCAGCCCTTCGCACGAGAGCGTCTGCGGGCCATTCTCATCGCAGATCGCAAACCTCGCATTCGATCCCATCTCACTCAACTTCAAAATTGAACCGCTGCGACGCGCTGGTCTTGGCTATGCGATCGATCACGGTGACTTGCAAAACATATCGGCCCGGTTGCAGGCTGCTGAGCGCCAGCTCGGCAGCGTATGGAAGACGACTGAGATCGGCGATGCCTTCGACGGAAACCTTGTGCACGGGATCCGTAATGACCGGTTCGTTATCGCGAAACACCTGGACCTGGACTGCGAGGTCGGGACCCGCGCCGGTGGAACTGGTCGGGATTATCGCCGCGTTGCCGCCCCTACCGTCGGGGGATTGCGGAGTCGGAACGACGGGATTGGTTCCGACCGCGTTGTAAACGAAGGTCAAAAACCGGAGATGTGAAGAGCGAGCAAAGCGATGATCGACGTTCAATCTAACCTGGTCGAAAGGATTCTGGTCTCCGCCCGGCTTGCTCGGATCGATACGTGGTGGGCCTTCTGCGTCCAGCTTTCTTTCTCCAACAATCAAGGTGCTTAGCGCCAGCGTCTTTGACGCCAGGTCTGGAATTTCGATCCACTGAAAACCACTTCCCGCGCGACCGTGCTTCGCTTCGCGCGCGGCCACACGCACCTGGTAGAGGCCCGGCTTAATGGCGGAGAAATGGTTGTAAGAAAGACTGTCAGGCGGTGGCGATTTGACGTCGGTGGAATTGACCTTCATCGTCAGGCGGTTTTCAAAACTGCTCACAACTTTTCCCTGGACGTCCAATATCACTCCCGCTACATCGATATCTGCCGCTTGGGTGGCCCCCACGGATTCCAACACAACTCGACTGGTTGTGATTTTTAGCGACATCGCCAGCACTGAGCCGCGTTGGGGAACATTAAGAAAGTTCAGCGTCACTGAAACTGGCAAGGCCCCCACAGGATATTGCGACCGCAGGGTCGCGCGCAATTCTTCGATCGGAGTCCTGAGAGTTGTCGTTTGCTTCCCGTTCTTCCGTTGCCCATATGATTTCGCCGGCTCGACTTCGCCAAAACCTGGCCGAAACCGCACCAGCAATTCGGGCCGGCCAACGACGCTTACTTCAATGTGACGAAAGCGCTGGTTGCGTTGTTCTTCGTTTTCCGGCCGCCACGCGAGCAGATAGTAAACGGAACTCTCTTGCACCGCGGTGGTTACCGCGGCGGAAAGGGCGTTGGTGTTGAAGAACGCGCGCCCACCTGTGTCGCGAGCCAGCGCGTTGAGGCCGTCTTGCGTCGCCGGCAATTCTCCTCCGCTCGCTCGCGCGAGTCTCCCGCTCGGGTCGAAGGGAATTGGGTTGCTGGCATCGCTGGTGCTGGCAACCAGGCCGCGCGCATCGATTGAATAGATGACGACGCCGGCAGTCGCCGCCGCGGACGTTACTCTTCTCAATCGATCGAAGGCATCCGAGTTTCTCTGATCGAGAAGGAAGCCGCCTGAGACAAACAGGACCAGTTTCCGTCCCGGCAGGCGAGCCGTTGACTTGACGAGGCCCTCCAGCGCGGCCAGCGTGTTCGTCGTTATCATCCCCGCCTGCTGAAGCATTGCCGACGCGCGCGTTCTAACCATGTCTCCGGCGATCTGGCGCGGGATGCCGGGAAATTCCTTGAGTAGTTCATCTATGAAAAAGTTCAGCACATCACGGTCGTTTTGCTCGACCAACATTGCCTGATACTCAGACATCGCCGGACGTTCAGCGTCGTGGACGTTCTGGAAGCGCGTCGTAATGCGTTCGACCGCCGCTCGCAGCACGGCTTTGTTATCCGTGAGCTGTTGCAGGAACCCGATCTGTCCACTGGTTGTGATGATGGCGGCTTCGTCATTCTGGCCCATCGTGCGGTCGATGAAACGCTTGAGTGACTCCCGCACCTGAACTATGTCCGACGCCGACACATGCAGGTCATCAACAAAAAAGAAGATCGTGCGTCCCCGATCGAGCGGGATGGGCGTGCCGGCGGAATTGCCGCCAAGCGCGTTGCCGCGCGCCGCCGCCAGTTGGGCCTCTTCATTATGGCTGCCGGCCTTTACGCGCTCGAAAAAAGAAATCTCGCGAGGCTTGCCATCAATTTTCAAAACGAATTGCTCGCGCTTCAAATCTTCGACGAACGTTCCTCGCCGGTCGAAAACCGTGACGTCGGTTTGCACTAGCGCGGTATTGACCCGCACCACGTCGTCGCTTTGACCGGGTGAACTTTGCGGTTGTTGAGCGAATGCCCCCGCGGCAAACCTCGAGAAGATCGCCAAAAGAAAAAGCGTGCGGATTGGTAAGCTGCGAATTCGCATGAGTCGAGCGGTTTCGGACTCGGACGCGGGTGGGGCCGGAAAAATCGTTGGTGATGATATCATGTCGCTCACGGAAATTGGATTGCTGAACTGCGATTCCGAGAGAAGCCGGGCAACATCATGGACGAACTGAAACAACTGATTCGCGAAGTACCGGACTTTCCAAAGCCCGGCATAAACTTCTACGACATCACGACCTTGCTGAAACACCCCCTTGGCCTGCGAAAAACCGTCGACGCCCTGGCTGCGGAGTTTGAAGGTGAAAACATCGATACAGTGGTCGGCATTGAGGCGCGTGGTTTCATTTTCGCGCCGGCCCTCGCCTATCACTTGCGGGCTGGTTTTGTGCCGGTGCGCAAGCCGAAGAAGCTTCCGGCGGAACGTGCTTCGATCTCTTACGACCTCGAATATGGGCAGGACACGCTCGAGATTCATCGCGACGCAATCGGCGACGGCGATCGCGTAGTCATCGCCGACGACTTGTTAGCCACAGGCGGCACGGCGCGAGCTGTGGTCGATCTGGTTGAAGGTTTGGGCGGAAAAGTTATCGGCCTGGTGTTCGTCGTTGAATTGGAGTTTTTGCCCGGACGCGAGAAGCTCGCGGGTTACGATGTGCGTTCGCTAATCAAGTATCAATCTTAATCACCCCAGGAGTTGAAGCCGCGCAAGCGATCTATAAGGATGCTATTGCAAACTAATCTCCCGTAGTCGCCTGCGCCGGTACGCCTTGAGCAACAGTAGAAATGGCGCTCGCTGAAATTCTCTATTGCTTTTCCACCAAACGCTTCACGCGCGGTTTCAGCCAAAGCAGGGCGAGCGCCGCGGCGATGACGTTGCACGCCACTGCGCCCCAGAAAACGGGAATCCACGAATCCGTCGCCGCCATCAACCACGCCGCGCCCGGGCCCGCAAGGATTGAACCGACACCTTTGGCCGTGTACTGAATCCCGTAATTGGTCGTAGCATGTTTGCTCCCAAAGATATCGGCAATGGCTGCGGGGAACAGCGAATAGGTGTCGCCCCAGGCAAAGAACATCAAGCCGGACATAACGATGAACCAGACAGGGTGATTAACTATCAGAGCCAGCGCGATGATGGCGACGGCTTCGATGATGAAGACCATGGCCATCGTGTCATAGCGGCCGAGGTGATCCGAAACCCAGCCGAAAAACGGACGCGCCGAACCATTCAGGATCTGATTCAGCATCAGCGCCAGAGTCAGCACGGTAAAGCCGCCAAACAAAGCATACTTGTCATAGCCATAGGTGACGCCGATCGGTTTCAGTTGCGCTGTTAACATCAGTCCGCTCGCGGTAACCAGCGTCATCATCAGGTAAAGCAAATAAAATGATCCGCTGCGCAACATTTCGCCCGGCGTGTAATCGCGGGATGACTGTTGCACTTTGCGTTGCACTTTCGCTTTGATTGCCTCCCACCCGGCGGGTAACCAGCCCGCTGGAGGCATGCGCAGGAATTGCGCGGCCACCAACACCACCAGACCCTGAATCGCGCCGAAGAGAATGAAAGCTGAGCGATATCCGTTGTGCTCGATCAGGTAAGAGATCGGCAGTATGGTGAGCGCCGTGCCGAATCCGTACGAGCCGGCGACCACACCAACACAGAGGCCGCGCCGATCGGGAAACCATTTCATGGCAACACCCACGCAGGCGCTATAGACGCCGCCGGCGCCAACGCCGCCGATGGCGTAGACCGCATACAGCGCCGAGAGCGAGTTGGCCCGACCTGCGCCAATCCATCCGATTGCTACCAGTAAGCTGGCGAGTGTGACGATCACGCGCGGGCCGAAACGATCAACGAGGTAAGCGCTGATCGGAAACAGCGCCGTCTGGGCGATGACGAAGAATGCGAGAGTCAACTGGACCTGATCCAGGCGCGCATGAAAACTCTTCGTGATGTCGGTGGTGAAGAGCGTCCAGGCGTATTGCAGATTCGCGATGGCCATCATCGCGATCATGCACGCGATGAGCTTTGGCCAACGCGGGGCGCCGGAATCAGTTTCCTTTGGCCTATTCATTCGGGGAATCTAATGGCTGGATCTATTTCTTCACACTTTGAGCCAACAACTTCACGCACGCATAGACTGCTTTCGTGCAGGGCAGAGACAGTCCCATCTTGTCGCCCAACTCGACAACCGCGCCGACGATTGCTTCGAGTTCCATCGGCCGACCGGTCTCCAGATCTTGCAGCGTCGAAGTCTTATGGTGTCCAACCTTCTCCGCCCCTTCGAGCCGCTGCTCAATCGAGACGCCCATCTCAATGCCGAGTCGTCGAGCGACAGTGTCGGCTTCAGCCATGATCGCGGCGGCCAGCGCACGCGTCTCTGGACACTGCACAATTTCGATCAGCGTGGCACGCGTGAGGGCGCTGATCGGATTGTAGGCGACGTTGCCCATCAGCTTCACCCACATGTCATGGCGGATGTCCGTGCGAATAGGACAACGCAGTCCGGCTTTGATGAAAGCGTCGGCGATGCGCCGGCAGCGCTCGCTCTTCGATCCGTCAGGCTCGCCAATTGCGAAGCGTGTTCCCTCGATGTGCTCGATGATTCCCGGCTCGGTGATAATCGCCGAAGGATAGATGACGCATCCGATCACGCGTGACGGATCGATGCTCCGGTTGATGACTCCACCCGGATCGACTGATTCGAGTTGTGTTCCTTCCCACTCGCCGCCGTGACGATAGAAGTACCACCACGGAATTCCGTTCTGCGCGCTCACCACACACGTCTCAGGTCCGATGAGCGGCGCTAGACGCGGCGCCATGGCCGTCAGGCTATGTGCTTTGAGCGTCAACAGCACAACATCGACGGCGCCGGCGGTTGCCGGGTCATCAGTGGCTGAGACGCGAGCGTCAAAGCTTCCCAGCGCGCCGCGCACGCGCACGCCGTGCTTCTGCATCGCGCGCAGATGCGGGCCGCGCGCGATCAGCGTGACGTCATCACCGGCCTTCGCTAACATTGCACCGACGAACGCGCCGATGGCGCCCGCGCCGACTACGGCGAATTTCATGGTGACTGTATCTTCTTAATCAAACTGATAGCGGTGGTTCTTCTTTGTACAACCACGCTCCGGCAATGGCCCCGATTGCGTACACAATCAGCCCCAATCCGGCCCTCTTCACGATCAAATCCAGAGGCATCCTCAACGCCATGCCCAGTACTCCGCCGGTGTAAAGGAAGACAAAAAACCAGGCCATCAATCCGGCGCAGATCGCAGTCTTCACGCCGGCTCCGCATCGTGGCCTGATTGCCGCGTAGAGATAGACAATGGCGATGCCCAGAATGAAAGTAAGCACCACCGCTTTGGCAATGAAATCATTGCCTGGCTCCGGAACATGGAGTCTGGCGAATTCCGAGTTCATGGCATCTCTCAGCACGACACGGTTTATCAGGAAATTGCCGATGCTAATTACCAAGCCTGCTACCAAACCGCCCAGCAGGACACGTCCCACATTGATCTTGCTCATGTCTGCCTCCTTATCATTGTTGGTTGGTGAGTGGCGATCAGCCACTCATCCCTGAGAACTGGTTACCAATTACGAGTCTTACTGATCTCCGCCGCTACATTGCGCCGTTGAATCTTGCCCGTCGCCGTGCGCGGAATTGCCTCTACGATGTAAATCGTTTTAGGGCATTTGAAATCGGCAAGCGACGAACGACAATGGGCGATCAAGTCGCTTTCGGTCGCGGCACCTTTGAGCACAACTGCCGCCGCTACTTCTTCGCCATAGACTCGATTCGGGATTCCGAAGCACACAGCTTCGGCGACTGCCGAATGCGTCAGCAGTGTTTCGTCAATCTCTCGCGGTGAAATTTTTTCGCCACCGCGATTGATCAATTCCTTAAGCCGCCCGACGAGCGTCAAATAACCTTCGTCGTCTAAGTAGCCCTGATCGCCGGTGCGAAACCAGCCATTGGAAAACGATTCGGCATTTGCTTCAGCGTTGCCTTCATAGCCTCCGAAGACATTCGGGCCTTTGATCGAGACTTCGCCGGTTTCGCCCGGTGGCAGTACTTCACCGGTCTGGTCGAGAATCGCGATGTCTACGGCAGTCCCGCAACCAACCGAGCCAGCCTTGCGCGCGCCCGGCGGCAATGGATTCGAAGCCATCTGATGCGCCGCCTCGGTCATGCCGTAGGCTTCTAGAATCGGCACGCCAAAGCGCTCTTCAATGTCAGACATCGTCTGCGGCGCGAGGGCAGCGCTGCATGAACGGATGAACCGCAGATGTTCCGCGCCCGCCGGTCGCGAACTCCTGGCCCTCGACAGCAGCACTTGATGAATTGTCGGCACAGCAGAGTACCAGGTCACCCGATGTTCGCGAACGGTTGACCAGAAGGAGAGTGGATTGAATTTCGGCGGCACGACTATCGTTCCACCAGCGAAGAGCGTTGCCAGTGTGGAGGCCACTAAACCGTGAACGTGAAACAGTGGCATCACGCACAACGAAACGTCTTCGGACGTGAGCTGATAAGTTTCGGACACGTTGCGCGCCGAAGTCATCAGGTTCGCGTGCGAGAGCGGAACACGCTTCGGACGGCTGGTCGTCCCACTGGTGTGCAGGATCAGAGCAGTATCGTTCGCGTTCGGATCATCACGAGCGCGCCCAGCGCCAGCATTTCGTTCTGACGAAAACTGGACTCGGCCATCGCTGTTTAGATCGGCTTCGATGATCAGCACGTCATCACCGGCTGCGGCTCTTGCTTCTTCGCCTTCTTTGGGCGGAAGGATTAAAGCGCGCGCGCCCACGTCTTCGAGATAGAACCTGAATTCATCGCGAGTATAAGCAGGATTCAACGGCGCCGCAGTGCCCACAGTCGAAGCCGCCAGGAACGACGCGATCACCTCGAGCCCGTTCGGCAGAGCCATCGCGATCCGATCGCCGCGGCCCAGACCGAATTGGTTAAGCTGCGCGGCAAGCGCATCCACTTGGTGTCGCAATTGATCGTAGTTGACGACCGGCCCATTTCCTGAGACGGCGATCGCAGCGTGTGTTGGGTCACCATGCCTGAGCAGGTCGAGGATCATAGGCTTATAAAGAAATGCTTCCGCTCCGACGAGCAGCGAATCCGCCGGCGGTTGCCGCAGCCTATCACGGCGATCTTCCTATTTCCAAGTTTGTTTGTTGGTGATCGACGACCAGTGATCGGTCGTCAGGGCTGGGTGTTTCGGAGTTCGGAGTTCGCTTTTCTTGCTGAAAGCTGGTGGCTGAGAGCTGATTGCTTCCGAGGTTTTACTATTCACGATTCACGATTTACTATTCCTTCGTGCTCCCGTAGCTCAGTTGCATAGAGCGCCCGCCTCCTAAGCGGGAGGTCGCGCGTTGGAATCGCGCCGGGGGCACCATTCAAACTTGGTTCCGAACTAAGCCACTTTGACGGCTGACTGTCGTCCGCCCCAGAAAAAGAACAAAGCCGAAACCAGCAGGCCCACGGGCACGACCAGCAAAGCGGTGGTGAGGTGTTCGCGAACGGGATCGATTCCGATCGCACTGGCCAGAGAACCGATCATGCGGGCCCTACCAGCCGCGAGCGAGTCTGAAAGCACGCCTACGCCCAAACGCGAAATCAGATCACCGAATGAGTGAATGACCACGATGTTGAGCGCCATGGCCGTGGCGCGAATGGCGGGAGGCACGCTGTTCACCAGGATCGCATGAAAAGGCGCGTTGTTGATGAAGAGGAAGAAGACAGTAAAAAAGATTGCCGGTATGAAGAGATACGCTTGATGAGTCACGAGAGCCAGAAACGCGGGTACAACGCCGAGCAAGCTGCTAGCTGCGCAAACCAAAAAGTAACCGTTGCGTCTCTTCGCCGCAACTCGATCGGCAATCCACCCGCCGCCAAAAGTTCCTGCTGCTCCGGCGGCCAGAGTTGTAACGCCCAAAACAACGTTCGCACCAAGCGCGCTCATGTGTTTTTCTTCCTGCAAGAGCGAGCTGGCCCAGGTGGCAAAAGCTCCCAGCACGAAAGACAGCGCCGTGTAGCCGCCGGTCGACAGGAGCCAGTTGCGCGTGCGAAGAATTCGCCAGCAGGTCCGCACCCAGGGCTCTTTCTTGAGCTGCGACTCGCTGGCAGCTTCGGCATGCGCTATTAACGTTGCCCCCGATTCGCGATCGCTCTGGCCGCGCTCAGGTTCATTTAACCGCCATACGATCACCGCGGTAATCAAGCCCGGCAATCCGACAACCATGAACGCCATTCGCCAGCCAAAAAAGTAAGCCAGTGCTCCGCCGATTGCGTAACCAAGCGCAAAGCCCATCGGTATCGCCGCTTGAAAAACGCCCAGCGCAGTCGCACGTCGCTGGACCGGAAAATAATCCGCGATGAGCGTCGGAGTGATTGTCGAGTAAGATGATTCGCCCACTCCGACCAGGGCCCGCACGGCGCAAAGGGCAAGCGCGACTCCAGACAACGCTACGGTGTAATGCAGGACCGGCAAGCGAAACTGTAGCGCCGACGGAAGCCAGGGCGACTTATCCGTTAATGCCGTTAACCCCGTGGCTAAACTCCAGACGGCTGCCGCGGCGGCCATCAGCTTTGTGCGCGAATAACGATCGCCCAGGCGCCCGAACACCAGAGCGAGCACAACGTAAGACAACAGCAGGGCATCTTCCAGAAATCCGATCTCGGTTTGCGAAAGATTCAGCTCCTTTCGCATGGCGGGAGCGACTGCGGGCAGCACTTGTCGATCGATGTAGTTGAGGAAGTTTACGAGCGTGAGAACCGTGAGCGCATAGTAGGAATAACGAGGGACGTGGATCACCGCCGCGGATTTTCCGGCCGGTTCAGGACTGCCCGAGGGCGCGACCGATGCTATTGAGTTCTCCATTAGTCTCGGTTCCTTTCGTCAAGACATCGACAATCGCCGGCGTGATGTCCGTCAGGCTGTGAATTCTCGGCGCGATTCGAGCGCGATGCTTGCCCCACACAATCGTCGGCACCAGATTAAGCGTGTGATTGCGCAGCGAAAGGTCTTCGATGTTGCCGTGATCGCTTGTGAGGATCACGGTTGAGTTTTTCAGCTCGAGTTTCAAGAGCAGCGAACGAATGAAGCGCGCGAGCATTGGCAGCACTCGCCGCGCGGCTTCCCGATCCTGGGCGTGACCGATCTTGTCGGTGATGAAGTACTCGTAAAGCGTGAATCGATTCGCACCGACGATGCGGGCCAGCACGTCGCCCGCTTCTTCGGGAGTGCGCAAATCAACTTTCTCGCCGCGCTCAATCAGCATCGCATTCGTAAAGTCGTGATAGACGGCCGCGCCGGCTCTCAGGTCTTCGACCTGATTGAAGCGTAGCCCGGCGGCTTCGACCGCGGCCGTCGTCGCTGAAATCCAACGCGGCCGGCTCTCGAAGAATCTCTTCGTGTACGTGTTGGCGAAAGTTATTGGACTGACTCCCGCGCGCTTGAGCTGAACGAACAGCGAATGCTCGCGAATGATATCGAGTAACGCTTGATTGGGAAAGCCCTGCTTGTGATAACCAACCGTTGCCGGCGCGTTGATGCCAGTCAGGATCGTGGTTTGTCCGGAAGCGCTTTGCGGCCGGCCTTCGACGCCGAGGCACGCATCGGTCGGCGCCAGCATTCCGTCGAACGCGATGTTGGGTTCCTCGTCCTGAAAGATTGCCAAGGGATCGGCGTCCGGCAACTCGTCAAAAGGATTGTGCGGCCCGCGCGTGCCGATGCCTAAACCGTCAATGAAGAACAGCAGTACAGACACAGGCGCGATGAATAACATCTGGAACGCGCAGAGCGCAAGAGGGCGAGGACTATGGATTCACCGACGGCGAGCACTTCATTACGATCGGCAACGTGTGTTTCGAAGATAAGAGCCGTTGAAAACAGAGGATCACTTTTCGGTAAGCTGACTCATCAATCCTCGCGCTCGATAGGAATTCAGTTTGTTATGCAGCGTTTTGAGGCTGATCTTGAGCAGCTCGGCAGCTTTCGTCTTGTTGTTTCCTGTCTTCTCCAGCGTGCGCAGAATCATCTGACGCTCGATCTCTTCCAGCGGCGTGCCGACCGGAAAGGTCGCCGTGTCTTCAGCGCGCAGGCGCTCGCGATGGTCGAAGGGATATGGCGCAAAGTGATGTCGCTCGATCTGCTCGCCAGAGCAGATGACTACCGCGCGCTCGATCACGTTGCGCAGTTCGCGCACGTTGCCGGGCCATGAATGAAAGCGCAGCGCGTCCAATGCGGCTGGACTGAGAAATCGCGCCGGCCGGCTGTGCTTTGCCGCCAGACGGGTGACCAGATGCTGAGCCAGCAGCGGCAGGTCTTCCAATCTCTCAGACAGCAGCGGCATGTGGATCGTGATCACGTTTAGGCGATAGAGCAAGTCTTTGCGCAGCGTGGCGCCGCGCACCGCGTCGTGTGGATCCTTGTTCGTGGCCGCGAGGATGCGCACGTCAACGGGAATCTCTTTGCGGCTGCCCAGACGATGCAAGACTCGCTCTTCGATCACGCGCAGAAGTTTTGCTTGCAGCAACGAGGGCATCTCACCGATTTCGTCGAGCAACAACGTGCCGGTATTGGCTAGTTCAAAGCATCCGTGCCGCCGCGACACTGCGCCGGTGAACGCGCCTTTTTCGTGACCGAACAATTCAGACTCTATCAGCGTGTCGGGAATCGCCGAGCAGTTGATGGCCATGAACGGAGCATTTCGGCGCGGACTCAGGTTGTGAATCGTGCGCGCCACGAGTTCTTTGCCGGTCCCGGATTCGCCGGTAATCAGCACCGACGCTGATGAAGACGCAACCTGTTCGACGAGCGCGTAAACCTTCTGCATCGGCTCTGAGTTTCCGACCAACTCGCCGAAGGCTCCTCGATCGCGCAACTGTCGGCGCAGAACTTCGTTTTCGCGTCGCGCCTCCGCCAACTCGATGGCGCGCTCCAGCACGACGCGAAGTTTCTCGATGTCAACCGGCTTATCGAAATAGTGATACGCGCCTTCTTCCTGAATCGCGCGCAGAGCGGTCTCAACCGAGCTGTTGTTCGCCGCGACGATTATGGGCGTGTGGGGATTGCGCGCGCGCAGCTCTCGCAACGAAGCGAACGATGCGCGACCATAAGCGGACGCGTCGGTGATGATCACGGAAGGAGAGGAACTTTCGGCGGCTTCGAGCCCGGCCGCGCTGGTCGATTCGGTGATTACTTCGTAACCGGCGCGCTTAAGTTGGTCGTGCAGTGCCTCGGAATGTTCGCGGTCGCTATCGATGATGAGAACGGGGCCCTTCATCGATTTCAGTGTAGCACACGGCGGAGTCAGCCCGACCGAGCCAATGAATCATTGGGAAAAATGAGACTCTATGCCCTTGACGAGTCCGTCTGCCGCGAACGCGACCGCTGAGACATTGGCGCGCAACCCATACTCCTCGACGGTTTGCACGGTGTTGTCGTCGGCGCACGCGACCGCGACTTCTTTGAGCAGCCGAGACAGATCGTTTGCGTCGAACAACTGCGAAAAGGCCCGCACACTGGACGGAGTAGTGAAGGCGATGCAATCGATGCCACCGCCGGCCACGAGCGCATTGAGCTGAATCAACTCTGAATTGTTGGACGCAGTGCGATAAGCCGACACGACATCGACGCGCGCCCCAGCATCTTCCAGTGCCGGTGGCAAATAATCCCGCGAGATGGCTGCGCGTGGAAGCAGGAAGTTGAGACCACGAAGGGCGTTTCGGCCGCCGATGTATGTTTCAAGCGCAGCCATGACGCCTTCGGTTGCAAGCTTTTCGGGAACGAGATCGACATGAACGTGCGATTCCTCAAGTTGTTGTCGTGTTGCATCGTCGAGGGCACAGACGCGCAGCGCATCCAGCTCGCTCATTTCGTGGCCGAGGTGCTGAAGACGGCGAAGGAAAAAACTAGCCGCGTTAACGTTCGCAAAGATTAACCAGTCATAGCCGAACAGATTCTGGATGGCTTCATCGAGCGCGGCGTAGCTGTCGGGCTCAACAATTTCGATTTGCGGCCAGGCGAGAACGCGCGCGCCGCAACGCCCGAGTTCAGAGGTTAGCTCGCGGGCTCGAGCGTCGTCGGGCGCGACCAAAATCGTGCGTTCGCCAAGCGATTGATTTGTCTCGGTCACTTGCTCGCTTGATGGCGTCGCACGCGCCAGACAATGACGCCAATCACGATCGTGGCGACCAGCAGAATTGTTCCGCTGCGGCCCACCCACTTCACCAGCAGCGGCAGGCTGTGGCCGAACAGATAGCCGAGTGTAGTGATCACAACTGACCACAGGACTGCACCGGCAATGTTGTAAACGACGAAAACGCGCCAGGGCATTTTCGAGGCGCCGGCCAATAACGCCGCGAACACTCGCAGGCCGGTGATGAAGCGCGCGACCAGGATCGTCTTGTTGCCATGGCTCTCGAAGTAATTCTCCATGTGCTCCAGGCGCTTCGGCGTCAGGAAAAAAAAGCGGCCCACGCGTAACAGGAAGCCGCGGCCGTAGTGATGACCGATGGCAAAACCGATGTTGTCGCCTACAACCGCGCCGGTAGCGGCGACCAACATTACCAGTGGCAGGTGAAACTCGCCTGTGGCCGCGTAATATCCGGCAATCAGCAGAATCGTTTCACCGGGAACGGGCACTCCGGCATTCTCGAGCATCACGCCAAAAAACACCGCCCAGTACCCGTAGACGAGCATGTAGTGCTCGATCAACTGTAGCGAGTTGTGCAGGAAATCCATGTGCGGTCAACTTTACAGGATTCCAGGGAAGCAATCTAACCATCCTGCTCCCTCTCCCATTGGTAGAGGGTCGGGGAGAGGGCCTGAGCATCATCATCAGCTACGCCCCTCTTCCCCAGCCCTTCTCCCAAAGGGAGAAGGGAGACTTTAGACGACGTGCAGGTGGCGGGGGCGCGAGCTAACAGTCTGCGTGAGAGCATTAAATCCTCTTTGAGCTGGCGTCCACCAGCGCGCGGGTTTAGAATGCTCTCCGGTTCTCCCCGCAACCGAAGCAAGCTTCAGTTGAGCACTTTTCGCTTGTCCGAAACTCCGGCCCAAGCGACCTCCGTCGGCCTCGAACATGAAATTCATCAAGCCCGCGATTCTAGTTCTCAGTCTGGTGTGGGCGGGTTATGTTGTCATCGCGCAGACACCACGCGGCGCGCGACGCCCCGGCGAACAGAAGACCGCGAAGCCTGCCGAACGCCAAACTGATCTCCCTGCCAGCGATCAGGATGTCGAGACCATCAAGATCGATACCAACCTTGTAACGGTTCCGGTGATCGCCAGCTCGCGCACCGGCAGCTACATTGCTGATTTGACAAAGGAGGAATTCAAAGTATCGGAAGACGGCGTCGCACAGCAGATCGCGTTCTTCGCAACGGTGAACGCGCCCTTTCATGTCGTGTTGATGCTCGACACCAGCGCCAGCACTGAAGAAAAGCTCGGCCAGATTCAGCAAGCCGCGATCGCGTTTGTCGATCAACTCAGCGCCAGGGACAAAGTGAAAGTAGTTTCGTTCGATAACGACGTGCGCGATCTGAACGAGTTCACGAGCGACAAGACAGTCCTGCGTGGCGTTATCAAGCAGACGCGGTCGGGCACGGGAACCAGGTTGTACGACGCCGTGCAGTCGTCATTGAATGCGCTGCGTCCCATCAATCAGCGAAGGGCGATTGTGCTTTTCACCGATGGGGTGGATTTTCACAGCGACAGCGCGACGTTCGAAGCTACGATTCACGATCTGGACGAGTCGGGCGTCATCGTCTATCCGATTCGCTTCGACACTCGTGCCGAAACCGAACGCATCGCCCGCAAGCAAGATGCGGAGCAGAACGGCGTGCGGCTCCCGACGAGCGACATAATCCGTCAGCCTCCGGCGGGAACCACTCCGCGTACTTTTCCGAGCGACGAACCTTTTCCGGTGCCCGCTGGTCAGCCGCGGCGAAGTACTCTGCCGCTGCCTGATCCTTCAGTGATCTTCGGCCGGAGGCAAGGCAATCCTGTTCCAACACCGGATCCCAGTTCGCCGAACGATCCGTTCCCGGATACGAGGTCACGCAGACCGGACCCGACCACCGTGCCTTCGCGCCCGACCGATAACCGGCGAAGAGACGACAGCCTCAGCGCGATGCTGGATCAGCTCTACTTGATGGCGGACAGTTATCTGAAGGAACTCGCCGACCGATCGGGCGGGCAGGTTTATCGCGCGGACAACGTCGGAGTCTTGCCGCAAGCCTTTGCGGCAATCGCTGCGGAGCTGCGGACCCAATACCTGCTCGGTTATTACCCGACCAATCCGGAGCGCGATGGTGGCTATCGGAAGATTCAGGTCAAGACTACGCGCAAAGACATCGCGATTCGCGCGCGGCCGGGATATCGCGCGCGGAGTGGTGGATGATTTGGAGTGCGGCGGCAAGCGCAGTGCGACGCCGCTATGGAGTTTCCGGCTTTACAGCAAATGCGCTCGCATCCAAAGCGCCGTCGCCGCTTCGCTCTGCCGGCGCACTCCAAACGCAAACTTGTTCGTCCTCATTCACCCGTGCTAGCTTTGCTCTTCAAAAAACCGTTCGGAGCTAGAGAAGAATGCCCGGTCGAGACGAAGCGTGGGAACTGCTGTGCGAATACACGAAGGGCGACAGCCTGCGCAAGCACGCGCTGGCGGTTGAGACGGCGATGCGCGCGTGCGCGAAACGTTACGGCGCAGCGGACGCGGACGTAGACGAATGGGGACTGGTTGGCCTGCTGCATGATTTCGACTACGAAAAGTTTCCGTCGGCCGATCAGCACCCGTTCACCGGCGCGAACATTCTGTGTGGCCGTGGTTATTCCGAAACGTTCATCAAAGCGATCATGGGCCACGCGACCTACACCGGCGTGCCCCGCGACACCGACATGGCGAAAGCACTGTTTGCGACCGACGAGCTATGCGGCTTTCTGGTAGCGTGCGCCCTGGTCCGTCCGTCTCGTAGTCTGGATGATATGGAAGTCTCTTCGGTGAAGAAGAAACTTAAGGACAAACATTTCGCTCGCTCAGTTAATCGCGAAGACATTCATCAGGGAGTCGCCGAACTCGGCGTCGAACTCGACGAGCACATCAGGTTTGTGATCGATGCGTTGAAGCCGGTGCAGAAAGAGATTGGGTTGGGTACGCGCCCAGCAGACAGGAGTCGCTAGGTAGGTAAGATGTAACGTAATAACATGGCGAGGAATGCTATCAGGCAAAACAACAAGACCAGAGTGCCCGTCAAGGCCGCCTGGAGCTTGCGTCGGCGCGCGGTATGTCGATAGACAAAGATACCTGCGAGCAGTGCAGCAACGATCGGTGGCAGATACGTTACGACCGTCATCCACATGTTGGCCTTGTAACCTAATAGAGCAAATGTGAATCCCAGTGAACCCAGCGTGCCAACGACAATGCCGATCGATGCGCCAGCGCCAATCACCGCGCCCAGCAGTGAAGTAAGCAGAACGAGTTTGAGACGCATTAAGCGGCAAGGGTAACATAGCGACAAGTAACTGAGCACAATGCTAACGCGAAGCGCGCTGATTTACCTCTCACGCCAGGAAGGCCTCAAGGAATTTGCCACCCGCTTTAGCCTCTTTAAGAAACTCACGACCCGATTCATTGCCGGCGAAAACGTCGATGAAGCAGTGACCGCCATCAAGGATTTGAACGCGCGAGGCTGCACGGCGTCGTTCGATCACCTCAACGAATCGGTCAGCAGCTCTGCGGAAACCGAAGCCGAAGTGCGCGAGTACCTCGACGTCCTCGTACGCATAGACGAGAGCGGCATCGACTCAAACGTTTCGATCAAGCTGACGCAGTTCGGACTGGAAATCGATCCAGAGTTGGCTTATCGCAACGCGCGGCGCGTGGTTGAAGACGCGGTCCGCCGCGGCAACTTCGTGCGCATCGACATGGAAGGATCGAACGTCACGCAATCCACCATCGACGTTTTCAAGCGCATGCGAGAGGAGTTTGGCTTGAATGATGTCGGCATCGTCTTACAGTCATATCTTTATCGCACGATGGACGACGCCCGCGCTCTTTTGAAAATCCCGGCGCGCATTCGGATTTGCAAAGGCGCCTATAACGAACCGCCGGAGGTCGCCTATCCGGACAAGAAAGACGTCGACGACAACTATGTCCGAGTGATGCAGTTGCTTTTGTCGAGCGGCGTCTATCATGGAATCGCGACCCACGATCCGAAAATGATCGACGCCACCGTCGGATTCGCTCAGCGCGAAGGTATCAGCAAAGATGCTTTCGAGTTTCAGATGCTTTACGGCATTCGCCGTGATTTGCAGGAACAACTCGCGCGGGACGGTTATCGAATGCGCGTGTATGTGCCTTACGGCAAACACTGGTATCCTTACTTCATGCGACGCCTGGCCGAAAGGCCGGCAAATATTTGGTTTGTGATGAAGAACATGTTCAAGTAATGATGGCAGCCACAAAAAGGCACAAAAAGCGCAAAAAGACTGGCGGAATAATCGAGAGCGAACTGCGCTTTTCTCTTGTGCATTTCGTGCTTTTTCGTGGCCGCTTGAGATCGATAGAATGGAAAACTACGTCTGGATCTTTTGGACCATTCTCGGCGCGATCCTGATCATCGCTGAGATTTTCACCACCGGCTTTGTGCTGCTCTGGTTCGGCATTGGCGCGCTGGCGGCGGCGTTTGCTGGCCTGGTCGGAGTCCACAGCATCATTTTGCAGTTCCTGATCTTCGCAATCGTTTCGATTGCGCTGACCACTGCCTCGCGCACGATCTTCGTCAACTACTTTTCTCGGGAAAAGAGCGGCGGTGATCTCAAGACAGGCATGGATGCTTTGCCTGGAAAAGTAGGTACAGTCGTATCGTCCAGCCGCGGCTCGCTGCATGAAGGCGCGGTGAAAGTATTCGGATCGACGTGGACCGCGTATCCAGCCGACGGCGAAGAACCTCTGGAAGCCGGCGATCGCGTCGAGGTCGAGCGTGTGCAGGGCGCGTCGATTTACGTTCGTCGCGTTGATCGTGAACGTGATTGGCGGGGAAAAGAACTGGGGCAGTAGGCGACGGATCGCCGACTCTAGTTCTCGATCCTTGGGTCTTTCGTGTCGGCTTCAGTCTCGTCCAGCGTCTTGTCTTCTTCCAGCGGAGGCAGCTCTACTGTAATGCGGTCTTCCATGGCCGCGAGCAACTCGTCGCCGGTAAATCGCGCCAGCACTACAGTGATGTTGTCCTCGCCACCACGTTCATTTGCCGCGGCCACCAGCGCCGAACATGCCGCCGCCATGTCTTGACGTGAATCCGCGACAATCTGACGAATCTCTTCGTTGCGAAGCTTTCCTGACAATCCGTCGCTGCAGAGCATCAGCACGTCACCCTGCCGAATCTGTATGCGCGCGGTCGCCGGCGTGAGTTCAGTCTGCGCTCCCAGCGCTTGCAGGATCACGTTGCGAAACATGTGCGTCTCGGCTTCTTCTTCGCTGATCTGGCCGACATCGACAAGCTGTTGCACCAGCGACTGATCTTTCGTGGCCAGACGAATCTGTTGACCTCGCATCACGTAGGCGCGGCTGTCGCCGACCTGGATTAGATCGAGCTTGTCGCCTTTGATGGCGGCTCCGGTCAAGGTTGCGCCCATGCCGCTGCATCGGCTGTCTTCCAAACTCTTGTAATGAATGTTGCGGTTCGCCTGCAGGGTTGCATGCTTCAGACAATCCACCAGTGAGGAGTCCGGCTCGCACCCGGGGCCTTCAGTGTTGTTGCCAGTCAAGACGTCGCGCACGGCTTCGATCGCCATCTTGCTGGCCACGTCGCCGGCCAACGCGCCGCCCATGCCGTCGGAAACGACGAGCACGAGCCCACCTTCGCCGATGGTGAAGTTGCGCAGCTCGTCCGGGTTCTCAGGCCCGTCAGAGCCGCTCCACATACGCGCGCTGGTTAGATCGAGCAGGAGAAAGTTGTCTTCGTTGCCGCGACGAACGCGGCCAATGTCTGACTTTGCATGTAGCTCAACGAGCATAGTTGAGGTTCAAGTAAGGGCCAACTAGAAACCAATGAGTACGTCAAGATTCTATCTTGTCACTCGTCACTTGTCACTTGTCACAGCGCTTAGTGCCTGATCCAAATCGGCGATGATGTCGTCCGTATCTTCGATGCCTACGGATATTCGCACCAGTCCGTCCGTAATTCCGAGTCGTTCGCGGACTTCGGGCGCAACCGACGCATGCGTCATCGTGGCGGGATGACAGACTAAAGTTTCGACGCCACCGAGACTTTCCGCCAGCGTGCAAAGCTTCACCGATTCGAGCACCGCGCGCGCGTTGGCGAGCGTGCCGACATCGAATGAAACCATACTGCCGAATCCCTTTTGCTGGCGCTTCGCGAGTTCGTGCTGCTTGTGCGAGCGCGAGCCGGGATAATAAATCTTTTTCACCTTCGGGTGATCTTCGAGAAACGCCGCGACCGCACGTCCCGACCGGTCGTGCTGTTCCATGCGCAGCGCCAGGGTTTTCGTGCCGCGCAAAACCAGCCACGAATCGAACGGCGAAAGTATCGCGCCGGCGCTGTTTTGCACGAACGCAATCCAGCTCGCATCGTCTTCGTTGTTCAGAATCACCGCGCCGCCGATTCCGTCCGAATGGCCGTTCAGGAACTTTGTCGTCGAGTGCACTACGATGTCCACGCCGAACTCCAAAGGCCTTTGCAGGTAAGGCGACATGAACGTATTGTCGCAAACTACGCGCGCGCCTGCAGCGTGGGCTACCTCGGAAACCGCTTTCAGATCCGTAACGATCATCACGGGATTCGTCGGCGTTTCGATAAAGACCATGCGCGTGTTGTCTTTGATTGCGGCCTCGACGTTGCTGACGTCGGAAGTGTCAACAAAGTCGAACTCGATGCCATAGTTCGAAAGGATGCGCGTGAACAATCGGAAGGTGCCGCCGTAGGTGTTGTCGGAAACGATCACATGCTCGCCGCCTTTTATCAGCCGCAGCGTCGCGTCGATCGCCGCCATGCCCGACGCGAACGCATAGCCAAACTGCGCGCCTTCCAGCGCCGCGAGGTTGCGCTCCAGCGCCAGCCGCGTCGGATTCGACGTGCGCGCGTACTCGAAACCTTTGTTCTTGCCCAAACCTTCCTGCGCGTACGTGGACGTTTGATAGATCGGGACAGTGACGGCGCCCGTGGCCGAATCCGGCTCCTGGCCGGCATGAATCGCGTCGGTGGCAAAACCCATAAAAGGAGTCAAAATCTCGAATGCCAGAGATCGAGGAATAGAATTGCGAACGACGGATAGTAGCCTGCGCGAGTTTTTAGTGTCAAACGACTGCGGATGCTGATTAAGGTTTTCGTCCAGGGCCGGATCGAGTATCATCGTGGCGATTTAGGATCAAAACCCGTCCATCCTCCCGGAGGAGCCGCGAGTGGCTGACGAAGATCGACCCGACGAAGTTTCAACGGAAGAACGCAGGCATTTCGATCGTTCGCGACTGATCGTGGACGTGCATTTCGACGGCGCGGACTCGACCGGCGTAGCCAGCACGAAGGACATCAGCCTCGGCGGACTTTACATGAGCACACAGGCAAGAATTCCTGTTGGCGCCACGCTGGCCCTGCGCCTGCCAATGGGCAGCGAGCACGTCGTGGTCAAAGCCGAGGTGGTTTACAGCAATCCCGGCCATGGCGTTGGCGTAAAATTCCATCCGCTGCCGGACGAGGCGCGCGCGTTGATGAAGCGTGAGCTGCCGGCGCCTTAAGAACAGGCGGCAGCAGGCAGTAGGCAGGAGCCAGTAAGCAGTAGGCAGGAAAGGGTGTCAGAAGCCCGACCGTTAGGGAGGGCCAGTTTAGACAGGCTCAAGTATGTTCGATCAATTCACACTCGGCATTGAAGAAGAGTTTCAGATCGTCGATCCGCAGTCGCGCGAGTTGCGTTCGCACGTATCGGAGTTTCTCGAAGAAGGCAAGATGATTCTTGGCGAGCAGATCAAGCCCGAGATGATTCAGTCAATGATCGAAGTAGGCACCGGTATCTGCAAGAACATTCAGGAAGCGCGGGCTGATATATCGAATCTGCGGGGTGTCATTGCGTCGTTGGCCGAGAAGAATGGACTTAAGATCGTAGCCGCGTCAACGCATCCCATTTCGCGCTGGCAGGACCAGAAGATTTTCGATGATGAGAGATACGAGCTGCTGGTTCAGGAGCTACAAACTGTGGCTCGTTCGCTTCTGATCTTTGGCTTGCACGTTCACGTCGGTATTCCAGATCGCGAGCGCCAAATTCACATTATGAATGCGTCGCGGTACTTTCTGCCGCACGTACTGGCGCTGACGACCTCATCGCCGTTCTGGATGGGCCACAACACCGGTTTAAAGTCTTATCGTTCGGAAATCTTTAAGCAGTTTCCGCGCACAGACATCCCCGATCACTTCGATTCCTATCCCGGGTTTGAGCGTTACGTCGAGCTGCTGGTAAAGACGGGCTGCATCAACGACGGCAAAAAGATTTGGTGGGACTGCCGGCCGCATCCGTTCTTCCCAACGCTGGAGTTTCGCATCTGCGACATTCCCACGCGTGTAGATGACACGATCGCCATAGCCGCCCTCTTTCAGGCCATCGTGGCGAAACTCACCAGGCTGATTGAGAAGAATCTGGGATTTCGTCTCTACCGGCGGATGCTGATTCAGGAAAACAAGTGGCGCGCAGTGCGCTGGGGCCTGGATGGCAAGATGATCGATTTCGGTAAGCAGAAGGAAGTGCCGACGAAAGATTTGGTGCGCGAGCTTTTGGAGTTTGTTGACGACGTGCTCGACGATCTCGGCTCGCGCAAAGAGATCGAACACATCCACACCATTCTTGAGCGCGGCACCTCAGCCGACGAACAACTCCGCGTCTATGGTGAAACGAATGATCTCAAGGCCGTCGTCGATCGCTTGATGGAATTAACGATGGAAAATGTCCCGCGTGACGTGGACCTCACTATTGGCAAGACCGCCACCGCGCCATCGTCGATTGCGAAGTAGGATGAGTTGCTGTATGGACGGATTCAATGAGCTTTTAAGCACCGTTTACAGACCTGACTAGCAACTTAACTCAGGTCTTTATACGCCGGCTGCCCTCCCGACCCTTGAACCTCGGTGCGGCCCGACATTACTATACCGGCCAGGCGACATTACGCCGTTATTATGCCACCTAAGAAAGTGCCACCAGTTGAGCGAAGAAGAGCCGAGCGCGTTAAAGTTAATATTAAGGCGCGCTGGGAAGGAGTCTTGGAGCAAAAGGAAGGAACCATAGTTGATCTGAGCATCGGCGGGTGTTTCATCCTGACCGCTCATCTGGTCGAGACCGGCGAGTTAATCAGGCTTGAAATGGAAAACTCTTTGGTTCTTTGGGGCGAAGTTATTTATCAGGTAGAGGAAATGGGATTTGGCCTAAAATTCACCGCCGCCATAGGCGAAGAAGCACAGCAACTTGCCAAGCTGATCCAGGAGCAGAAAGAGCGCGATCAAGCTGGAAAGTAAGCGTCGAACAGAATACACGCATCACGTTACTCGCCGGAATACGCTCGGCGTCCGAAAAACCTTCCTTGCAAACTACCGATTGCTTCCATCTCGCTCCGACAGATAATACTGCCACAACATCCGCGCGGCAACGGAGCGATAAGGACGCCAGGCTTCGGCGACCTCCGCAAGCTGTGTGAAAGAAGGACGCGAGTTCATCTTCCGCAGTTTGCCCACAGCGCTTGCCAGTGCCACATCGCCATCGGGCCAGATGTCCGGACGCCGGAGGGCCATCAGGAGATAGATGTTCGCCGTCCAGGGGCCGACGCCTTTGATGCTCAGCAGCCTCGCGTGCGCGTTTTCATCATTCATGCGACCAAGCTTATCCAACCGCCCGTCGGCGAAAGCGTGAGCCACCTGTACGCAGTAGTGCGCCTTCTGGCGGGTCACGCCAAGCGAACGCAGATAAGCTTCGCCTGATTCGATGAATTGCTCGGCGGTAAACGGTTCGATGTTTGACCTGAGTCGTTCGAACATCGCGCGCGCCGAGACCAGCGAAACCTGCTGCTCAAGCACGATGCGCAGCAGCGTGGGAAATCCCGGTCGCCTCGCCCACATCGGCGGCGCTCCGTGAATCTCGTAAATGGAAGCGAGATGACGATCGCGCGCGGCCAAAGTTTTAGCGGCTGCCGCGAGGCTATCGCTTGTCAGACGTTCTGCTCGGCCTTTCTTCGTTGCTTGCAATTTTTGGTGATTGGAAGCGGCTCGGTACAGAACCCCGACTCGTCGGGGTAGCGAGCGGGTTACGGCGGCCATGACACTTTCTCAACAGCTAAATTACCCGGTCGCTACCGCTCCCGGTTCTGTACCTTTTGTTCGAGCGCCAGGCGCAGGAAGTTCTCAAACAGAATCCGACCGTCGCGTGATTCGTTTTGGTGCTCCCAGCGCGTGCGGCTCTTGTGCCAGTCTTCGAACGATTTTTCCAGATGAAACTGCACCGAGTAGATCAACTGGCCGTCGCTGCGCTTGACCATCATCTGGTTCTTGCAGAGGTATGAACGCGCGAGCAGCTTGAAGCCGGCCGGGACTTGATCGAGTTGCAGCCCATGGTTTTGCCAGACGCGCAGGATGCGCCCTTCTTTCGTGTAGTCCTGCCAGAGGCCCGATTGCGGATTGTCTATTCCTGCAAAGATAGGATCTTCAGGCTCGACGATGCGCACGAACCGATATTGATATTCAATGACACGATTGTCGCGGCGATCGCGTTGTTCCTGACTGTCGAGTGTGATGACGCGCGCGCCGAAACTCAACCCAATCAGTTGATGCCCGCCGCAGATACCCAGCACCGGCGTCCGCGTGGCGCGAATGAAGCGCGCAAAGTTGTCGAGAATCTCCGGCTTGTAATAATCAAAGTCGCGCAGCGTGCCGCTCAGCACGATTGCGTCGGGCCGAAAATCCTCGACGGCGTCCGCGAGCGTACTCACGTGCACCACGCGCGTTTCTGGTTGCTTTACCAGACGCTCGACGTTGCTGACGATGTTTTGCATCGCCAGCGAAGCGATCTGGCGCTCGCGTTTGAGATGAGTCAGAGCTCCCTTTCCCCAATCTTCGCGCGCTACCTGCGAGAGATCGCCTTCGTCGCGCAGCAGATTATCCACGACCAGCACACGAGCCTGATCGATGCTCTTTTCGATCGGCTCGTAGTTACAGTAGGTTCGTTGGTTGAAAGGGAAAGGAACTGGTTCGGCCATCTCGGCAGAGTGAGCGTCGTTTAGGTTGGCCTCTTGGGTTTCCACGGTCATATCACAAGATAGCCACAAGAAGGCACAAAAAGCACAAAGGTAAAAACCAATCGGTAGACGACAAAACTCGAACAATGGGCGCTTGCATCTTCATCCGTTGTGTTTTGTGCCTCTTGTGCCTTTTCGTGGCTGCTATGCTTTCTGTTTCGTATTCTGTTTGAACTCAGGCATGCGCTTTCCCGCGCCACCTTCGGCGAGTTCATCTCGTACTTTACCAATTAATAGTCTGCGAAGGCGAGCGCGGAAAGCTGAACTCCGTTTGGCCGTCAGGCTGTCGGCGAGCAGCAACATGCGATGCCAGGAGCTTTCCAGCTCATCAGCCGCGTGCGACACCTTAGTAATGTCGTAAGGAATTGCGACCGCTGTGCAGCCAATGCGCGCGAAGACCGCGAGGTAGCGCGCAGTCGCTAAATCGGGACAGAGCATGCGCCACCGACCAACTTTCAATTCGATGCCAAGCAGAGTGTGCTGAATCTCAGGCGACGCGCTCTTTGGAATCGGCGGAAATTCGTAAGCGCGTGTGCGCATCTTGAGAATTCGCCCGGAATAAATCCGGGACAGCCACGCGTCGCCGAGTTGAGTTGCGATCTGTTCCAGGTACGCCGTGGCTGCAGTCATTTCGAGATGATGCTCGTGCGGATTTCACCGTCGCTTCAACGGATGCGGACCGAGATCGTCGGCTTCGCGCTCAGCGCACTCATAATCCGGCCCGGAAAAATGCCCAGGTAGAAAACTCCGACAATCGTAATCACGAGCGCCAAAACCACACTGGCCGGCACGCGCGGCGCCGCCCACGGCGTCAGACGCTCGCGGAAGAACATCACGATGATCAGGCGCAGATAATAGTAAGCCGACACGGCCGCATTCAGTACGCCGATTACGACCAGCCACACGTAGCCCTGTCGCAAGGCCGCGCTGAAGACTATCAGTTTTCCCATGAAGCCCGCGGTCAGAGGCATGCCGAGGAGACTTAGCAAGAACAGCGAAAGCGAAAACGCGAGCACGGGAGAAATGAAGCCGATGCCGTTGTAGTCCTCGACTTCGGTGCGACGATCGCCACTGCGGGCAATCAGCGTGACGACGGCGAATGCGCCCATGTTCATCAGCGCGTAAGTGAGCAAATAGAAAGCGACCGCCGTTAACGCGGCGCTTCTAGTTTCGGCATCCGCGGCGGCGCCGGCGGCTACAAATCCTACCAGGGCGTAGCCGGCATGCGCGATTGATGAATAGGCGAGCATGCGCTTGACGTTGTTCTGCGCAATTGCGACGACGTTGCCGATCGTCATCGTCAGCGCAGCCATGATCGCCAGCGCGCCGAGCCAGCTCTTGTGCGCGTAGCCGGCGGTGCTTGCCGCCGCGGCGACAAACGGAAAGCCGAAAAGAAACACGCGCATGAACGAAGCGAAACCGGCTGCTTTCGGACCGGCAGCCATGAAAGCCGTCACCGGCGTGGGCGCGCCTTCGTAAACGTCGGGCGTCCACACATGAAAAGGAGCAGTGGCAATCTTGAAACCAAAACCAACCAGGAGCATCGCCGCTCCAGCGAATAAGAGCGGCGGATAGAGAGATTGATTCAGGCGTCCGGCGATTGCCGCGATGTTCGTTGTGCCGGGCAGTATCTCGGTCGCCGTCCCGCCGTAAATCAAGGCGATGCCGTACAAGAGAAACGCCGATGCAAACGAGCCGAGAATGAAATACTTGAGTGACGATTCGTTGGAACGCACGTCCGTGCGACGGAACCCGGCCATGAC